>CANQRI010000022.1 GCA_947626235.1 uncultured Clostridia bacterium
GCTTACGTTTGTATATCTTACTACAATTAGTAATAAGGCTACATATCCTATAAATGCTATTGCTCCTAATAATCCTAATTTCTTATATCTTATTATTAAATAAACTAGCCCAACTGCTATTATTCCTATAGTTACATATATTGCTATTTCAATTACTTTTGGTGAAATATTTGATGTAACATATCTATTTTGACCTACAGTATATACTATTGGTAACTTTCCTGTATTTAATGCTTCTGCGTCTGATACAACACTCATATAGTTAGATTGCATTTCTTCTGAACTTATATCTGTTCCTGCATTTCCTATTGTAAGTTGAATTATACCATTTGATATTTCATTGTTAAAACTTGATGATAATAATTCTTCTCCATCTAATTGAAGTGATATTTTCTTTGAAGTTGTATTTCCCTCTTCATCTTCAGACTCAACATATGTATTTGTAATTTCTTTTAATTTTTCTGTACCTTGTGAATTAAACCTAAATTGCATAACTACTTGATACCCAGTTGTTACTTGTTGTATTCCAGCTGTAACACTTTCTAAGTGCTCGTTTGTCATTAATATTTCTTTTGTATCTGCATCTATTATTTTAAATTCTCCTCTTTTAGATAATTGAGATACTAACAAGTCTGTATTTTCATCTTCAGGAATTTCAAATAATATTGTTCCATTTTCTTCATTTAGCCTTATTGTATAGTCATTAGCACCCATATCTTTTAATCTTTTTTCCAATATTGATTTTGACTTTTTATAATTTTCAACTGTTAAAACTTCTTCTCTATTTACTGGTACTTCTTCAGTAGATGCAATTTTACTTTCTTCTGTCCCATCTGTATTTCCTTCTGATGTATCTGTAGTTTCTTCTGTAGTTGTTTCTGTTTGGCTTGTACCATCATCTTCTATTATATTTCCATCTGCATCAAAATTAACTGTGTTAACAGTTTTGTCCACATTTAGTTCTACCCTTCTAGAGCCTGTAAGTTCTCTACTTAATTGATAATCTGCAACAAGGTTTTTCATAGTATTTTTATCTTCTACAAAAATTCCTCCAAAAGATATAATACTTAAAAGTATTATTAATAATGTTATTACTACTATTTTTAATATTCTGTTCCTCTTCACTTATGTTTTCCTCCACTCATAATAAATTTGATTATAATAATTTGGTTCCATTAATAATTAATTCAAACCATATATGAAGATATTTTGCTGCATATTTACTCATCATTGTTCTCTCCATAAATATTTCGAAATAATCTAAAACAGGACATATTTTTGTGTCTATTGTTAAATTTAGAGTTGCCATTCTTTTTTCAGCGTCTATGCTAAAATCTGCACCTGTTACGGCATAATTTACTTTATCGTGCTTATCAAAAGTAGACATGTTTTGGTTTACAACTCTATCTCTATGAACATCAGATTTATCTGCTAAAATTAATGCAGCTGATATATCACTTACTGCTGTTCCTGTTTGCTCATCGTGATTTCCTATCGCCATCATTATTTCTGTTCTTTTTTGTACATCCATTCCCATTTCTTTTAGAATTTGATATGCTAATATTGCTCCTGTATGTGCATGGTCTACTCTATTTATGCAATTACCAATATCATGCATATAACCTGCTATTTTAGCAAGTTCAATTCTTTCTTCAGGATAGCCAAGTACTTGTAATATTTTTCCAGCTCTATTCGACACTATTGTTATATGCCTTGTAGAATGTTCTGTATAGCCTAATGCGTTAAGTTGCTTTTGTGAACCAAGTATTAGTTCACTTAATTCTTCATTTTTCTTAACATCTTCTAAAGTTATCATTCAATATTCTTTCCTTTCGTATGTACTTGATTATTTTATATTATATTTATAAATTTTTCAACTATTTTTTGCAAATTTGTTAAAATAATGCCTCTTTCATATAAGCCTTTATACTATTATTAACTTTAAACTGCTATTTTAAATCATTTTTTAAATATCTATCTAAAGCATTTTCCCATAATGGTATTTCTATTCCTACAGATTTCAACTTTTCTTTAGATAGCATTGAATTTTTAGGTCTTTTTGCTGGTCTTACAAATTCTTCAGAAGTTACAGGATTTACTTTGCAATTTAAGTTTGCAAGTTCATATATTTTTTTAGTAAAATCATACCAAGTTGTATATCTTTCATTTGTAGAATGATATACACCATAAGGTATGTTTTTTTCTATTGCATTTCCTATTATATTTGCCAAATCTACAGAATATGTTGGGCTTCCATGTTGATCTGCTACAACATTTACTTCTTCTCTTTCTTTTCCTAATTTAAGCATTGTTCTTACAAAGTTATTTCCATCTCCATATAGCCATGCAGTTCTAAATATATAATATTTATCTGTATTTTGTTCTACAGCTTCTTCTCCATGTAATTTAGTAACTCCATATACTGTAACAGGTTCTGTTTTATCATTTTCTACATATACCTTATCTGTGCTTAAATTTCCATCAAATACATAATCTGTACTAACATGAACTAATGTTGCTCCATTTTCTTTTGCAGCTATTGCTAAATTTTTTGGTCCATCTGCATTTATTTTTTCTGCCAAATCATAATCTTCTTCTGCTTTATCTACAGCCGTGTATGCAGCACAATTTACTATGTAGTCTGGCTTTAATTCTTTTACATATTTTTGTACTTCTTCCTTATTTGTTATGTCTAATTCCTCCACATCTGTGCAAATTAGTTCATAATTTTTTAGTCTTTCTCTTACTGCTTTTGCAAGCATTCCATTTGCTCCTGTAATTAAAATTTTCATACCATACACTACCTTTCTTATTTTTACTATCTCTTTAATATTTTTATGATTTCATATTGTTTTCTATTTCTTCTACTTTCTTTTTTAAAATTGATATTTCCTGTATTAGCTTTACATTTTTTCTTTTTAAATCTGATATCAATATCATTAAGCTAAAAATTAAATAAAATGCAATAAATATTGTTACACAAAATATCATATTCGTAGTTACTTCAAACCCTAACCATTTTGATATTTGTTCTATAAAATTTGGAATTGCAAGTGAAATAATAAGTGCTATGGCTGTAAATATCCAAAATATAGACAATGATATTTGTAATTTTTTTCTTTTTATTGCTCTTAATATAAAAAATAGATATATTAATGTTGCTATTATTAAAGCTATTCTCAATGATATTTGCATAACCTTATTTCACCTTCTTTCTAGCATTCATACTATCTATAATAATTGCAAGTGAAACTTTTATCATATAGTCTACAGACTTCCATAGTCTAATTGATGACTTGCCACCTGTTCTTTCATTCATACTAACAGGAACTTCTAAAACTTTGTAACCACTTTTTAGTAAGCATACTGTAGATTCAGGCTCTGGATATTCTGTTGGATAATCTAATGCAAATTCTTTTATTACTTGTTTGTTTCCTGCTCTAAATCCAGATGTAGGATCTGTTATTTTTTTATGGCAGGTCATTTTTATAAAAAACGAAATTATATTTGAACCTAATCTTCTCATAAAAGTAGACTGGAACTCACTTTTACTTTTGTCTAAATATCTAGTTCCAATGCACATATCAGCTTGTCCTTTTAATATTGGCTCACATATATCTTTTACATAGTTTATGTCATGTTGGCCATCTCCATCAAATTGAATTGCAATATCATATTTATTTTGATATGCATATTTATAGCCTGTTTGAACAGCTCCACCTATTCCTAAATTATTTATTAAGTTAATATGATTTAACTTATTTTCTTGTAATATTTCCAAGGTTTTGTCCTTTGAACCATCATTTATTACAACATAGTCTACTTTTTGTTCACTTTTTTCATTGTATTTTTCTATTGTTTGGCACACTTTTAATATATTATCTTGTTCGTTGTATGCTGGTATTATTAGTAATATTTTCATGTTAGTCTACGTTCCTTTCTTTTTAGTTATTATGTTTTACAATACTGTTTGTATTATTGATATAAATATAAAAACTCCAGATGTTATCGCAATGTTCATAGTTCTATTTAAACGTTTTCTTGTTTCAAATTTGCTACTAGATAATGTAAATAATACTAATGGCAATATTGGCACTAAATACCTAGTTTGATAGCCAGCTATGCTCTCTGCCCCTACATAAGTAAATTGTAAGTATAATACTGCACTTGTCATTGCAAATACTAGTAAAAATGCTACTATCATTATTATTCTATCTTTAATTTTAAAGTTATGGTCATCTTCTGTAACAGCCACATACAATATATAAAGCATTAATGGCAAAAATACAAATGGAGCAGTTCTACCAAAGAATGCATGTTGGTGTAAATCTACTAACCAGTTATAGTTAAATAAAGTTGTTAAAGTATGTGTACATGCAAGCTTTATGTCATGAATAGGATTATTCAATATATACTCTATTTGACCTGAAATGCTTACATTTCCTGCAGCTCTACCATCTGCTATTAACTTTGTATTCTTTATATATATAACACCTATAACTCCAATTATTAATATTACAACTGTTGAAATTGCTATTATAGGCAAATATTTTTTATTTTTCTTTAAAGTTTTCCATATTGGTAGCATAAAGAAAATAAATCCAACTAAAATATATGCCATTTCCTTTGCTAAAAGCATAGCTACAAATAAAGCTATTAATATCAAAAATTGCTTTAATGATATTGTTATGCTTTCTTTATATACTTTCAAACAATATGCTATAAATATCGCAACTAAACCTATACATGCACCATCTACTGAATATGTTGTTGCTAGCAATAACATCATTGGCATTACAAATAGTGTATAAAATATATTTTTCTTGTATGGGATTAATTTCATGGCTATACACGTTAATATTACATAACTTATTAAGTTAAATATTCTACCTAAAATATACAAGTCTGCTATGCTTCCACCAAAAGTTTTAGCAATAAATATTCCTATCGCAGGAAATACATATACTAAAAAGTTATAATTTGTTGGTATTGAAGGAATATCCGTCATATCAACATCATTTGTTATTTCTGGCACATATTTTTCAGCTAGCAAACTATCAATATTTACAAACTTTGTAAAATGTTGTATACTTTCTATTTTTTTATCTGTAATTGGATTCTTTTCATAATCAAAATTGAAAAATGCCAAATTAAAAGCTGTCATAAAATGCCTTTTTTCATCTATTGCATGATTAAACTCTACAGAAATTGAAAATACAATTCCTAATGTAACTGCTGTTACAATTATATTTTTTATGTGATTATTTGAAACATATATCAAAAATAAATAACCCATAATTACAGATATTAACATTATTGACATTGCTCTTGTTATTATTTCTGATTTTATTACTAATACACATACGATTCCCACAATTAAAGCCATAATGCCTGCTATTGTTGCAATGTAAATAAATACTCTTTTATATTTGTTTTCTGCAACACTAATAGCCTCATCTATAAACTTATTTTTAAATACTAAATATAATACTAAAAATATTACATAAAATAAAATTCTGCATAGTGAGAAATTGTAATTTATAGTTTCTGAACCATTTTTGACAAAATTCATAAATAAATTCGTATTACAATACCCTATTTCAAAAATAAGCACTGCTAAAACATAACATATTATTGTTACTATTGTTAATGACTTTTTATTAAATACTTTCTTCATAACCAAACAAATCCCCCTGTTAAACTATTAGGGACGGGGTTAAATAGTTTAACCCAAAACCTATTTTATTTGCAAAACATTAATATTATATATTTTGGAGTGATTCGTGGGGACCGTTTTAGAAAATGTTACGAACGTGAGTGAGTTACATTTTCTTAAATGGGGCAACGCAAAAATATATAATATTAATGTTTGCAATATAACAATTACATGGGGTTAA
The DNA here is from genome assembly GCA_947626235.1 of uncultured Clostridia bacterium. Lineage (GTDB taxonomy): Bacteria > Bacillota > Clostridia > TANB77 > CAG-508 > UMGS1663. The sequence continues at coordinate 5,898 of CANQRI010000022.1, forward strand.
ACTATTTAACCCCGTCCCTAATAGTTTAATATTTTACTTTATCTGTTCTTACCTTATAATCGTTCACATCTAATCTGAAGTTTGGATTAAAATATGGATCGCCTTTATCTAATACAGATTTCCAACGTTTTTCAAACCTTTCCACTTCTCCTTTAAACCTTGCCTGCTTTTCAGGAGTATCTTCATATCCTCTAGATTTTGATTCATAATGTATTAATTGAACATGAGGATCAAATACTATTAAATAGCCTTTTTCTCTAACCTTTAAGCAAAAATCTATATCATTAAATGCTACAGCATAGCTTTCATCCATAAAGCCAACTTCTTCATAAATTTCTTTTCTACCTATCATACATGCTGCTGTAACAGCACTTAAATCTTGAACATAACTGTCTCTTGCAAAATATCCTCTATGGTCCTTATATAATTCTCTTAATACATGTCCACCTATTCCGCCCATTCCTATAATTACTCCTGCGTGTTGAATTGTATCATCTGGGTAAAATAGCTTCACTCCAACTAATCCTACATCTTTTCTTTGTGCATAGCCTAATAGCTCTTCTAGCCAGTTTGGCGTTATAAGTTTAGTATCGTTGTTTAATTGCATTACATATTCGCCTTCAGAATTTCTTATTCCAAAGTTTATTATTTTTGAATAATTAAACTGTTTTTCTGGATAATAAATTACCCTTACTTTTTCGTTTTTTTCTAATTCCTTGTAATATTCGAATGTTTCTTCATTTTTACTGTTATTTTCTACTACTACTATTTCATAATTATTGTAAGTTGTTAATTCTAATATTGAATCTATACAAACTTTTAGGTCATCTTTATGATCCATGTTTGGTATTATAATAGATACCTTTGGATTTCCTTCTACTTCATAATGAATTATATAATTTCCAAGTGAAATTCCATGTTCAACTGTTCCTTTTAAGTTGCACCTTTTTAAGTGGTCTTCTAACACCTTTATGCCTGCTTCAAAAGCATATGGCTTAGCATCTCCTGCTGTTGCAGCTGCTGTAGATTGTGGGTGAACTCTCCAATGGTATAAAACTTTTGGTATGTGAACTATTTTATCAGTTAATTCACTCATTCTTATTATAATATCATAATCTTGAGCACCATCATATTTGCTTCTAAATCCACCTAACTTGTCCATTAGTTCCTTTTTAAAAGTACTAAAATGACATATGTAGTTATTTGACCTTAATGAATCTATTGCAAAGTCTGGCTTGAAATGTGGCTCCCACCTTTTTCCTTTTAGCTCTGTAAACTTATCTTCATCTGTGTATATAAACTCTACATCAGGATTTTCATTTATACATTTTACTACCTCATATAAAGCATTTTTTGAAAGCATGTCATCATGGTCTAATAAAGACACATAATCTCCTGTAACTAGCTTTAATGCTTCATTTGTATTGCCTGAAATTCCTTTGTTATCATTTATAAATTTATATTTTATTCTTTTATCCTTTTCACATATTTTTTCTATTTTAGCATTTTTCTCTTTACTTCCATCTGCTAAACACAACTCCCAATTAGGGTAAGTTTGTTCTATCATTCTATCTACTAATTCTTCAAAATATTTTTCAGGGGTATTATACATAGGAACAATAATGCTCATTTTAGGGTTTAGTTTAAATTTAGTTTTTGTTTGTTCCTCTAATTCTTTATCTGTTGGCTCGTTAAGTAAAATCCATTGCTGATATGCATCAGCTTCAGTATTTTTAGGATTTATAATTAACGCTTTCGTTTTAGATAATATTTTACATAAACATTTTTTTACTGTTCTTAAAAATCCATACTTTTTCATATAAAATGATACTTCATTTTTAACGTGTGTAATATCCATAGTTTTTCTCTCCTTGTTTTAGTATATTTCCCCTTTTCTACATTCATACAACATATGTGTAAACTTGCCTACTATTTTCCACTAATTAACTTTTTTACACCTCTTAATGGTTTTGTAACTTTCCAAGATAAAGAATTTTCAATAGCAACAAGTGCATTATGCTTTTGTGCATCTTCTTGTTTTAAAACATCTAGCTCATTTTTTAAACTCTGAATTTCCATTTCTTTTTCTTCTAATTTTTTCTTAAGTTTTGAATATTTGCTCTTATCCAATTCATCTTTCGTATGAATATTCCAAACAAGTGGCTTTCTTATTTTTTCTTGTATTTTATCATCTAATTCTTTAAATACTGATATAAATTCTTGTATACCCAAATATTCAAATATTTCTTCATCTGCAATGTATTGTTTACTTTCATGAAAATATAAAATTGCCCTATATAAAATATATTCAATAGGTACATTTTCTTCGTACCATTCTTGATCATAAAAATAGTACTCATTATCTACTACAAAGCAATTCTGAAAAATTAAATCCCATAGTCCATGTTTTACAAAAGTTAATTTTTCTATTTCATCATTTTTTACTTTATATTTTGTAAAAATATTTTTATCTATTTCTGCCGTTACTTGCAATTTCTGTTTTAAAAATTCTCTGTATTCGCCTATCTTTTCTAAAAATTTTTCTTTTCCTTGTTCTTTAAATATTCTTATTAACTGTTCTTCCAAAGTTTCAGCATTTACTCGTCTGCTTACTATTACATCACCAGTATAACTATCCAAAGTACAAATTCCTAATTCATTCATCAAATCTACATTCTTTTTAACCTTTTGAATGTGTTTATCTGCTTTTTCATTTACTTTTGTTTTATATACTTCTTTATCTTCTACTATTGTTTTTATTCTATATTCATCTTTTCTCATATTTGAATATGCAATAAATTTAATATTATTTTCAGGAATTTCTTTATTTGAAATTTCTACTAAAAATGAATTTGCAAATATTCTAAAATTTTCTGGATTATTCCTTACAATTTCGTAATAAGCATCTAACTCCTTAAAATTTACACTTTCATCTTTATATGTTAAATCTCTATATATGTTTGACACAGTAGGCATGCACCTTTCAGTATATATAATGTTTGGCAATTTATAGTTTGGTAATGGATAATAATATTTGTAATGTTTTCCTTCTAAAACTTTTTCTAATTGCTCTTTTGATATTGCTGTTTTATTATTGCTTACTACTTTTTCATCTTCCTTTGTTGTAATCCATGCTCTTACGCCAAATTTATTATTTACAGCAAGTAATATAGTGCCATCTTCTTTTAAGTATTTATTGGCATATTCTATAGTTTTTTCTAAACTTTCCACTATTCCTACTATTACTATATAATCAAACTTCTCTTGTAAGTCTATTTGAAGGAAATTCCCAACTATTAATTCTAAATTTTCCTTATTTTCGTGCCTTTTGCATATAATATCCGCATATTTCTTACTTTGCTCTATTGAAACAACTTTTTTTGCTTTATTGCACAATAACCCTGTAACTTCTCCATAATTTGCATTTAATTCTAATATTGTAGCATCATCTTTAAAGCTGTACCAATTTAAAATATTTTGCCTTATATCTGATAACGCTAAAATATTTTTTATTTTAGCATGACTATCTAATGTTTTAGAAAAGTCTTCTGTTGTACAACTTATCACTTTTTCTAAAACTTCTTCATATTCTTCAGATATTTGTTTTTTATCCTTTTCTTCACTATAATAATCTAAATTTAATTTCATTTGCATATCCCCTATTTTTAAAATACTTCTCTTTCATTAAGGAATGTCCTCGCTAATTTTATCAGTTCTAATATTATATAAAGCATTGTGTGGTGAAAAGTTTATGTTTCCATATGGATCTCCTTTTTCTAATACTTTTTTCCACTTTACCTTAAAGTTATTTGCTTCTTTATTAAATCTTTCTTGCTTTTCTTCAGTATTCTCATAACCCCTTGACTTAGACTCGTAATGCATAAATTCTATATATGGATTATATACTATAAGATAGCCTTTTTCTCTTATTTTTAAGCAGAAATCCACATCATTGAAAGCTACTGCAAAATTTTCTTCGTCCATATAGCCTACTTCTTCATATATTTCTCTTCTTGAAAATAAACAAGCTCCTGTAACTGCAGATACATTTCTAGTTATACATTCTCTTCCAAAATATGCATGTCTACTTTTTGGAATTTCTACAAATAAATTAGCTGCTAATCCGCAAATTCCTATGCCTATACCTGCATGCTGAATTGAATTATCTTTATAATATAGCCTTGCTCCTACTGCTCCTACATCTTTTCTTTGCGCAAACCCTATAAATTTTTCGAGCCAATCTGGCGTTAAAAGTTTAGTATCGTTATTTAATTGAACTACAAATTCACTATCACAATTTTTAACTCCAAAATTTATTATTTTTGAATAATTGAACCATTTTTCAGGATATTCTATTACTCTTATTTTTGGATTTTTCTTTAGTTCTTCATAATATTTAAAAGTATTTTCGTCTGTACTGTTATTTTCCACTATAACTATTTCATAATTATTATATGTTGTCAACTCTAAAATTGAATTAATGCAATTTTTCAAGAAATTTATACTATCTTTATTTGGTATTATTATAGATACTTTTGGGTCCCCTTGTACTTCATATTCTACTTGATATACTCCTTTTATATCTTCACTTTGAGTCACTTTTGCCTCTAGTCCTTGCCTTTTTAAATGATCTTCTACCACTTTTTTTCCTGCTTCATAAGCATAAGGTTTTGAATCACTTAACATTGCAGTAGAATTTGGGTGCACCCTCCAATGATATAAAACTTTAGGAATATGTAATATTTTATTTGTATTTTCTGCTGCCCTAATAACAATGTCAAAATCTTGTGCTCCATTGTACTCATCTCTAAATCCGCCTAGTTTATCCATAAGCTCTTTTTTAAATACTGATAAATGTGTAATGTAGTTATTTGACCTTAATGTATCTATTGCAAAATCTGGCTTAAAGTGAGGATCATACCTTTTATGTGTATCACCTTCTAGCTTATCTTCATCTGTATAAATAAATTCCACTTCAGGATTTTCATTTATTGCTTTTGCAAGCTCATATAAGCAAAATACTGGTAATACGTCGTCATGGTCTAATAATGCAATGTAGTCGCCTGTTGCCATTTTTAAAGCCTCATTTGTATTGCCTGAAATACCTCTATTTTCATTTAAAAACTTATATACTATTCTTTTATCTTTATTTATTATTGCATCTAATTTTGAATTTTTTTCAGGACTTCCATCTGCTAAACATAGTTCCCAATTCGTATATGTTTGATTTATTAAACAATTTACCAATTCTTCAAAATAGCTTTCCTTAGTATTATACATTGGAACTACCAAACTAAATTTAGGATTTATTGCAAACTTTTCTTTTCTTTGTTTTTCTAATTCTTCCTCTTTTGGCTCATTGTTTTCAATCCAAATTTTATACCTCTTTTTATCTTGAGCAAAAATATTTCTTCTAAAAGTTCTATTGTATACAGCTGTAGATACTTTTTTTATTGTTTTTACAAGTCCATATTTTTTAAAATAAAAATTAGTAGCATTTATTGCATTTCTTATATTCAACTTTTTTCCTACCTTTTTCTCTATTTTTTATATTATTACCTTTTAATTAAATTTTTTAATGCAAACAATGGTCTGCCAATGCATGGCAAGTTTATTATGATAAAGTTTAGCATATAATATGAAAAACTTTCATGTTTATATAACTTATGGAAAAATCCCCATCCTTTAAAATTTGCATTCTTTTTGCTCTTTACCATTTCAAAATAATTTAGAGCCTTACTGTTTAACTCTTGTATTACTTTAGGAAATCTATCTTTATTTTTTACACTCGTACCAAATACATCTAGCTTTACTTCTAAAAATAAATTTCTTATATCATCAAGGCTTTTCATGTTATATGATTTTTTCCCTATTCCTACTTGATTTTTTCCATGTTGCCTGTATTTTATATAAGACTTGTCCAAATATGCTATTTTACCATACATTGAAACTATTAATGCAATCCAATAATCATGACATATATGCTTTGATTCATTTGGAATTGGTAATATTTTTTCTAAAAACTTTTTCTTTGATAGTAAAGTACAACCTGTTACACAATTATATAAATATACTAATTCATAATTGTGGCATTTATTTATTTTCTTTTTTAACTTCATATAATCGTTAAAAGATTTATTTATCGTTTTCAAGTTTTTATCTACAATTTCTAAATCTGTAAAAACTAAATCTGCTTTTTCTTGTTTCATTTTTTCTAATGATTTTTCTATTTTTTGTGGTAACCATACATCATCTTGGTCAGATAAAGCATATACTTCATTTTCTACTTTTGTTAGTAAAAATTCAAAATTTTTAACTAACCCAATATTTTTTTCTTGAAAATAGTATTCTATTCTACTATCATTTTTAGCATATTCTTCAATTATAGCTCGTGTATTATCTTTTGAGCAATCATCTGAAATTATTAGCCTAAAGTTTGAATATGTTTGACTTAATATACTATTTAATTGTTCTTCTAAATATTTTTCTCCATTGTATGTAGCTAAAAGTATATCTATCTGTTCCATTTTTACCTTCCTTTTTAATATTATTCTTTGTTCTTTTCTATATTAATTTTTGTATTTAATTTTACTATTCCAATGCAGTCTTTGCTTGATATAATTTCTACTAGCAATGCTTCATATTTTCTATTTAATACCTCTAACTCTCCCTTTGCATTTATATATGTACAGCTAAAAGATATTGTATATGAGCCCGGCGCTATAGGTAATTCTTGCCTAAATTCTGCAACTGCTATATCTCCCTTTTCGAATTTACCTGGATACATTTTTTCTATCATTGTGTTTGTTCCTGCTATTTCTATTCCATTAAAGTTTTTAATTGTCATTGTGAATATTGGGTTATCTATAGTTTTATTAAACTTTACTTTTGATTTTAGTACAACCTCTTTTTCGTTGTCTATCATAGTTAAATAATTTCCATTTGTATCAAAAATTCCATAATCTATAACTTCTGCAGATAAATTGCCATATTCTATTAAATTAGGGTTTTGATTAAAATGTATTTTCCAACTATTTTCATCATTATCTTTTTTCTTAACTTGCGTTTTATTATCTAATTTATTTTCTTGTTCTTTTGGCTTTTTATCAGTATTTCCAGTAATAATTTTTTTATAAAGTTCTACACCTTCTTTAACATCACCATCAAATGTTTTCTTGCCATTTTCTAATATTATGGTTCTGGTACAATTTTTCAAAATATCTGACACATTATGTGTTACAAAAAGAATTGTTTTTCCTTTGCTTTTAAATTCTTCAAATTTTTTAAAACATTTTAATTGAAATGCCATATCTCCTACAGATAATACTTCATCTACAATTAAAATATCTGGATCTACATTTATAGCGCAAGCAAAAGCGAGCCTTGCAAACATTCCTGAAGAATATGTTTTTACTGGTTGATTTAAATGTTCACCTATATCTGCAAAGTCTATTATCTCTTGTTTTTTGCTTTCTATTTCACTTTTTGAAAGTCCCATTACTTGAGCATGCTGATATATGTTCTCCTCACCTGTAAGCTCCATGTTAAATGCTGTGCCAAGCTCTAAAAGTGAGCTTATTTTTCCATCTATTTTAAGTTCTCCAGAGGTTTGCATAGCTACACCAGTTATAATTTTGAGTAAGGTAGATTTTCCCGCACCATTTTTTCCAAGTATTCCTAATATTTCTCCTTTTTTTACATCTAAATTTAAGCCGTCTAATGCCTTAAAATCAGTATGTTTACGGTATTTAGGAATTATTACTTCTATTAATTTTGCAACCTTACTGTTATACATTTTATAACATTTTGTAAGATTTCGTATTTCAATTATGTTTTTTTCCTTATTTTCCATTATGATAAACCTCTTTTTCCTTATTTATAATTTGTTTTAATATTAAACTTTTATAATATGTTTCTACTCTATTTCAGTACTTGCTTCTAATTTGTTGCTACGTATTATAATGCACTGCCCGTCTTCATATACAATTTTTGCAATACTTTCATCTAAATCCTGCATTTTTTCCCTATTACTTTTATCTAGTATAATGAAATCTACGTTAAATTTATTTATAGCTTCATATATTTCTTCAGTTTCTGCACCGTCATAAATTTTATTATATACTTCTAATTTTTCTTCCTTGTTTTGCATAGTATCTACATATAATTGCCTTGAATACAATAAAACTATTCTGCTAGATAATTGCCTCATTGTTGCACTATGTAATGGTTCAGGTGGTGCTACTACTAGAACTTTACCTTGTGAATTGTTTAATATAAAGTTTGTTTCATCTATAATATATTGTGGTATTTTTTGACTATTTATGTGATTTTGAAACTCTAATGAATATGAAAATTTACCCACAATTGCAATTAGTCCACATGCCACTATTATAGCAATTAATTTAAAATATTTTTCCTTTATATCTACTATTATTTGCATTACTGCATAAGCTATTGTAATTTCTAATGGTATTAGCCAAAATAACCTCCAATATACTGCTGAAGTGGTAACATATTTTTGTACTATTGTTACAAACAATGGATTTAGTACAGTTAAAAATACTAATATTGGAATAAATATAAATAAAATTCTAGTTTTTCTACTTCCTTTAAAGGCAATATATATAACACTAAACAAATATAATACTACAAATAGCCAGCCATTTCTTACAAAGTCAGTTAAAACTTCTATATAACCCACATAATTTACAGCTTGTACCATTCCTTCTTCTGCACCAACTGCCATTTTTAAATATACTGGCAAAAGTATTAAATTTGGAAGTATGACAATTATCATTCTGAATACATTTTTTATTTGCTTTTTGAATAGCATTACTACGGTAAAGAAGAAGTATATTAATGGGAATAACCACATAGCTATTGGGTTAAATGCTATTGATGAAATATTTGTTATAACTAATAATGCAATTTTTGTTTTGCTCAAGTGTAAATCTAACATATTATATAAAATAAATGGCATAAATATATTTGTTAAAATTGTTTTGCCTTGCCATATTCTAACTATAAGAGTATAACCTCTAAACCTTTGTGAAACTCCACTAAATAAGAATATCCAAGCTAGAATAAGTAACATTAGTAATGCATGCTTTTTGTTTATTTTTCTAGCTAACAAATAGTATGACATATATGCTATTAGTATTAAAAATACTGGGCAAACCGTATGTGCTACTGTTGCTGTATCTAAATTTAATATTCTTGCTGTAAAGCCTATAAATGTTTCCCATGAGTTAAAAATGTAAGTTTTTTGAAATGCAGAATCTTCTTGCCCTAAAGAAGGCTCTGTTTGGGTAAATTGTTCAAATTCTTTTGCCTGTTCAGACATACTTACATAAAAAGCATCGTCTGCATTACTTGTGTATAAATATGATGACAAGCACATTTGCAATGCTATTATAATAATTAGTGGTACTGCTATAATTAATTGCTTTTTATCAATGCCTTTATATAATGCAGAAAATGAAAATTTTTCTTTTATTACATTTTTTTTGTTTAATATAAATGACATTGCTAATGCTACTAAAAGTATTATTATTTCTATATAAAATAATATTTGTATGCTAAAATTAAATAGGTTAAATGGTAATGCTATAATTTCAAAAATTGCAAACGTACCTATAAAGCCGTTTACTATTATATTGAAAATATCATCATTTTTTCTTTTTAAAACTATTTTAATGAGAATTCCTATTCTATAAAATATTATCATTAAAATTGCTATTGCAAGTAAACATTTAAAAATTTGCATATAAATTCATTCCTTCCTTGCTTCGCTTTCAACTTTTAGTTCATTTTTAAGCATACCACTTTTGTTGTTATAGCACGTCTGCAAAGTCTTTTTTATTTCTTTTAAATATTGAGTTGCCCCATAAAAATATTACAATGGTTATAACCCAAAATACTATTGTATACATGCCAAAATCTTGTGTTACTATATTTCCTTCTATAAATACTTGCCTTAAGCCTGTTACCAAATATGTGAATGGTGTACATTGCACTAATTTTAGTAATGTTTCATGCTCACTAAGCATTGCTAAATTCCATACTATTGGCGTAAACCAGAAAAATAATTGCATTACTATTCCAAGTAGATTTCCAAAGTCTGGAACTATTGTTGTAACAGCTGATGTAAACCTTGTAAATGCTATTATAAAGCAATATGTTGCAAATATAATGTAAATTAGCATTAGTACATTTGGTATATAGCCAAATACTATACACACAATTGTTGCAACTGCAACTAAAAACAATGCTACAAAGCTAGATGACACTATAGAAATACATGGTATTGTATCTACTGGAAACACTACTTTTTTTACTAAATAACTATAGTTTCTTATTGAATTACTTGCCATCATTATACTATCGTTAAGCCACATCCACATTGCCATACCTGGTAAAAACCAAACAATATATGGGTCATTTCCACTACTTCCTGTTTTTAATATGTATTGGAATACAATTACATATGTTGCCATAAATATAAAAGGTTGTAGAAAACCCCATATACTTCCTAAACTTGTACTTGCAAATTTATTTTTAAAATCGCTTTTTCCAAGTTGCCATACCATTTTTCTGTTTTTTATTAATGCTTTTATAAATTCCATTATTTTCTCCCATCTGACTTTTATCTTTATATTATACTTTATATATAAAAATAGCTTTTATTTTAATAAATACGCTAAATATGAAATTAGAGGAAAATGAAAAATTAATACTTCTTTTAATTTTCTTTTTCCTATCCCTTTAAAAGATAAATACTTATTATATTTTATAAGATGAATATTTAATATTTTAGTTTTTAATAGTTTGTTATAATATTCTAGCACTCCTTCTTCGTCTTCATTTTTTCCTAAATTTAAACTATCTCTATATATTTTGCACATTATTGCACCATCAAAGTATGCTTTTTTAATAACATTTTCATTTCTATAATTTTTATATGCACCATAAGTTTTGCCATTTTCTTTTTTCCATTTAGATAAATTTTGTTTTAAACTTCTTCCACCGAATTCGTTATTTGTATGTAATCTATACCCAAATAACGGTTCTTCTATGCAATATACTCCTTTTTGCTTTGAAGCTAAATACACATTTAACCAGTCATGTGCCATTACTTGTGGTTTAAATGGCAACATTTGCTCTTTTATTTTTTTAGTAAACATTGTTGAGCACCCTATTGCTATATGCCTTGAAAATGCTAAAATATTGTTTACCCCATCGAGTATTGGCATATTTTTGTAATGTAAGTAGCTTTCATTTATAACTTGTCCATTTTCATCTATCTGCTTACAGTCGCAATATACTAAATCTACATCTTCTTCTTTTAGTGTTTGTACACTTTTTTCAATTTTATTTTCATACCAAATATCATCATGGTCCGCAAAAGAAATATACTTTGCATTTGATTTTGTTAACAAAAATTCAAAGTTTTTTATATAGCCTATATTTTTTTCATTATAATATACTGTTATTCTATTATCCTGTTTTTCATACTCTTGCAAAGTTTTTATTACATCTTCATTGCTCGAACAGTCATCACTTATTATTAAATGAATATTTTTATACGTTTGATTTAATATGCTATCAACTTGCAATTTTAGATATTCAATATTAGAATTATAAGTTGTAAGTAATACATCTACTAAATCTTCTTCCATTTTTTAGTTCAACCCTTTCTTCACTACCAAAGTAGTATAGGTATGAAAGTTTTAGCCATTTAAGCTTATTTTTGCTATTTATCCTTAAACAAATCTTTTCCATTTTTTATATAGTCCCAACCTGAAAATACTGTTGCTATAACAGATATTATTAAAGCAACTGTTGTTATAATGTTTATTGTATATGCTATAGGTTCGTTTATAAGAATATTTTCTATTCTGCCACTAAATGCTGCACCAAAAGCATTTACATCTATAAATGCTATAATTATTGCTATCATTTGAGTTACTGTTTTTAATTTTCCCCAAATACTTGCAGCTATAACCTTTCCGCCACTTTCTACTGCTATTAAGCGGTAACCAGATACTACAAATTCCCTAAATATAACTATTGCAGGAATCCAGGCTGGTACTTTGCCCATTTCTACAAGTATTATCATTGCAACTATTACTAATATTTTGTCTGCTATTGGATCTAAAAATTTCCCAAAGTTTGTTATTTGATTTTTTGAACGTGCAATATATCCATCTAGCTTGTCTGTTATTGAAGCTATTATAAATATTACGTCTAGTATTATTGCCGTTATTGGTATTCCTAGAAAATCTCCCTGTATATTGATGATTTGCATTATTATCATTACAAGTACTAATATTATTCTAAGAATTGTTAATTTGTTAGG
>CANQRI010000023.1 GCA_947626235.1 uncultured Clostridia bacterium
TAGTATCCTCCAACTATAAATCCTCCATCATTTGTTGTACATACTGTAGTTATTACTGTATTACCTTTACTATCTAAGTTTATAGCCCAATCTACTACATCGGTGACATCTCCTTGTCTTGACGCCCCTATTCCAAAATAGTACTCATTATTAGTCAAGCTATACTTTTCATCAGAAGTTTGAACTTCCACAGCTTTATACAAACCTGGAGCCAAATTTTCATTTATTTCTCCTTGCTCATCAGTTTCAAGTATGTAATATTCTTTTCCATCTATTTCTTCTTTTGTTCCCAATATGTTATTTTTATTATCTGTTGCAGGTTTAATTTCATCATCAACATTATAAATTGCAAATTTAGTATGTGGAAGTAAATCTCCTGTTTCTGCATCTTGTTTTACTAATTTAAATTGTGGTCCATTTTCTACTGTTATTGATATACTATTATTGTCTTCTGATGTTTGATTTTTTACACTTCCGGATATTACAGTCATCTTTAATAAGCCTTCAACTTCCTCTACTTTGAAGGTTATATCTTTCATTGTTGCATATTCTGGCGGTGGTAATATTTCCTTTAATGTATATAGTTCTTCTTGCTCTCCTACACTCTGATACAATCCATTTATTGTAATATTTCCTGCACCATCTGTTGTGTAATCTTCTAGTCTTTTTGTTCCTTTATATAATCTAAATTGTACTCCTGGAAGTACTGTTTCTTCTCCTTTCACTACTTTGTGAATGTTCAATTTAAATGTTGGTAATTTTTTATCTTCTATTTTTAAACTTGCAGTTGGTATATTGTCAACATTTATCATTTCTGCTTCTTTTATGTTTTGATTAGTTTCTTCATTTAACCAATTTATTTTATATTGTCCTTCTTCATATGTTATAGAAAATTTTGTTGGTTCTATTGCTTTATAACCTTCTGCCGATTTTATTTCCTCTAATACATACTCTGCTCCCACTTTCAATCCTTTTAATGTTGCAATTCCCTCACTATTTGTTACAAATATTTTACCTTTTTTAAAGTTTTCTCCTGTTATTTTAAAACGCACACCTACTTGTATATTTGAATTTTCTACTATATCTTCACTTTGTCCTTCTTCAGTTGTTACTTCACCTATCTTTAATATTTTTATACTTGCTTTTACTGCATCTTCTAGTTTTACTTGTACTTTATATCCACTATCTGCTTCTGGTTGAATTGCTGTTATCTCCTTTGGAGTTCCACTTATTTTATTTACTTGTAACTGTCCATCTTCTTCTGTTGCTGTAAATTGTATTTCATCACTATTTAATTCATAGCTTGATGGACTAGTTATTTCTTTTACAATATATGTCTTTCCTATATTTAAACCACTTATTATTATTCTTCCATCTTCTCCTGTTGCTTTTATTTTTCCTACTTGTCCATTTTCTGTAAGCTCCATTATGCTATATGTTGCACCTGGTACTGTTACATTATCTTTTCCTATTTGATATTTTATTAATTCTAAATCATATTGCTTTGTTATTGTTAATCCTACTTTATTTGGTTCTGTTTGTGTTCTATATTTTCCTTGCTCTGTTACTAAGCTAAAATATACTGCATGGTGACTATACGCTACCTCATTAAAGTTAACATTTCCTGGTATCGTTACTGTATAAGTAAACTTATATGTTTCATTTATTTTTAATCTATATTCTCCAAAGTCTATTAAATAACTTTTTATTGTACTAAAGTCATCTACTTTATCTGTCCATTCATTATCTAAATTTTCTAAATCTTTTGTTACTTTTTCTTTTGGGCTATAATATATTTTTACTTTTTCTTTTAATTCTTCTGATAAGTTCTCTGGTATCTGTATTCCTGCATTCATAGTTGTAGTGAATGTTGACCCCATATCTCTGCCATTTATTGTGTATGTATTTCCGTTATATGGTATTTTTCCTAATATTTTTACATCTGTTATTTCATTTGTATAATTATTTTTTACTTCTACACTAATATCTGCTGTTGTTCTTCCTTTTGGTATTTGCGCTACTTGTGGTGCTACTGTTATTCCACCTTCGTCATTATAATTTGTTACAGATTGATTTGTTAATAAAGAATTTGGTGCTACCATACTTATATCAACTGTTGTTTGTGTTATTGTTTCATTTATATTTAAATCTCCATCTAAATCATAAATATCTTGTACTTTATTATAGTAATCTACTGCATTTCCATTATATGCATACACTTCTAATTTTTCTGTTTTTGTCTCCATTCTTGGGTCTGGTGTTATGTCACAGTCTATAGTAATATTATAACTTGTTGGCTCATCATTAATTGTTTCTATTTTTATATATGTCGTTCCCTCTTCCTCATATTGTATACTATTTGTTATACTTACATCCGTGTTATCTACTGATATCTTATTTATTTTTAAATCCAATATATCGTTTGGAATTTTTATTAAAAATGCTCCATTTAACCATGCTACTTGATTTAAATATTTATTTTCTTGTGCTTTTAATATTATTTTTTCATTTTTTTCTGTTTGTTGTGTAGATATTGTATTTTGGCTTAATTCTACATTTAATATTGCATATGGTGCCTCATAATATGCACTATGTGTATCTGTATTCTTACGAACTCCATCTGCATACCCTGCTATAGTAGATTTTATATATTGTAATGTATCAAATTCTGATTTTTCATATTCTTCTATTATCATCTCATCATCTAATTCTTTTACATTATATATATACATACTTGCATTTGCATTCGTACTACTAGTTTCTACTCTAATATGTCTTATTGGCATTTCATATCTATATGGTTTTTCTTCATTATATTCATTCCAATTTTTAGCTGTAAATGTTACTTTTAGTTCATCTGTTTCATCATCATAAACTTTTATCCACCCATTTTCTCCCAACATACTCAATGGATTTGAGAAATATATTCCTATGTTGTTTGTTAATTCTTCCATACTTTTTGTTGTTCCATTTGTTTTTATAAATTTATCTGATACTTGTTCTGCTTCATCTTCTGTTTCTTTCATTATCATTCCAGTAGTTTGTCCTGTTGAACCTGTTTCTGCATACCATTTTACTAAATAAGTGTCTTCTATTCCACTTTCTTCTATTTCATTATATATTTTTAATGGTTTTTCTTTTGATACTATATATCTTGAGCCAATTTTAGAATCGTATACATATTTTCCTACCCATATATCAAACCTTGCTTCCGTCCCTACTGGGTTTCTATATGTTGCTACTATTGTCGCTTCTACTTTATTTGATACCTTTGGATTATTAAATTCATCATTGGTATTATTATATCCTTCATAATATGCTACTACTGGTATTTTTATCTCTATCGTATCTGCTCCCAATTCTTTATATGCATTTATTGGATATGTTACCTTTATATTAAAAGTATTTTCCCTTGCTACTGTACTTGTTACGTTTCCTGTTTCTTCATTTGTCACTGCTTGTTTTTGCACTATAAATTTTCTTGTATCTGCATCATATTTTAAATTTGCATCTGTAGTTTTTGTTTCTACTTTTATTGGTGCATATCCATTTAATTCTGGTATTGTTCCTTCTACTACTGCTCTTTTTAGTACTAACTCTTTTTTAGTTTCTCTTGTATATACTGAAAAATCTAAATTTACTTCTTCTAATTCTTCATTTACTGCACTATTTATATCTCTTGTCTGATATATTCCTGAACTTGGTATTTCTGTTTTTACTTTTCCATACCAATCTATTGTAAAGTATACTGTTTTACTTATTTCCGTCGTTTCTCCTGTTTCTTCATTTTCATGAATTCCTGTTAGCGTTACACTATTTTGATTGCTACTATATTTTTTTATGTTGTTACCTATTGCATTCATTTTACTTGATTCATATGTATAATCTCCACTTTTAACTATTCCTGTTATTAATTTTTCTGTTCCATCTTGTATTTCATTTAATTTTATCTCTTTTATGTTAGTACCTATTACGTTTTCTGCTATTTCATCATCTTTTGGTATTGAGGTTTGAAAGTAAAAGTTATCACTATTTATTGTAATAACTCCATTCTTTAAAGAACCATTTGTAAGCACGTTAAGATTCATGTAAAGTGTATCTTCTTTTCCTACTTCTCTACATGTTCCACGTACTTCTTCTGCATATCCATCTCCTGTTAAATCTCTTAAGAAAAATGCATCAAATTCCACATATGGAAATGTATCATTTTCATAATTTCTATCTGGATATTTTTCTGTATCTATTTTTATTCCTTCTTCTCCTGGCTGTACTTGGTCATATTCCATTGCTCGTGCTAGCTCTGGATATTCTCCTAAATTTATATTTTGAGAAGTTTTATTAAATGCACTAAATATTGTAGCTACCAATATTGCTATTACAATTACTGGTAAGACTAATTTAGGTATTACTCCCTTTACTTTATGACTTTTTAATTTTTGCTTTAAACTTAACTTCGCTCTTTGCTCCTTCTCCACTTTTCCATTTTCTGAATTGATTTCTTCTTTCTTTTCTAAATTCATTTCGTTTTGCTTTCCTTTTTCCTTCATTTGTTTTAACCTCCATAAAAGATAATATATTTATACTTATTTTTGCATATATTTATATTACTTGTAAATAGCCATTATCATGCATTTTTCGTGTTTTTCTACTATTTACTTACGGAAGTATATTCTTGTTCTTTTTTTACATTTTCATGTCTTTTTCATACTGTATTTGTAACATTTTTTGTCATATTTATTAGCAAAAAATAAAAGTAACTTTACGGATACAAGCATTAAACTATTAGGGACGGGGTTAAATAGTTTAGTACAAAAAATCTGAATTTAAAAGTAATTCTTTAAATTCAGATTTTTCTATATTTTATAAACTTTTGTACTAAACTATTTAACCCCGTCCCTAATAGTTTAATTCAACACATATTTTTTAATTAAGACTAATCCTGTTCCTATTATCATTAAACTTCCTAATATTAATATCGTATATGTTGGTTCACTACCTGTTTTTATTGTAGGCATAACTGGTGCATCGTCTATATCATCTTCTCCTGGTTTTTCATTGTTTGGAGTTGAATCTATGTCTGGTGTATTGCTTGGGTTCCAGTCATCGCTTATTTCTGCTGTGTTTACCATTTGGCCGAAGTTATCTTTGCTGTTAATCCATGTTAGTATTATTTCTACTTCTGTAGATTCTCCTGGCTGTAATATTACATCTTTTAATTGATCTGTTACTACTTTGCCATCTACTTCTTTCCATTTTGGGTTATCTGCTTGTATAAATCTTAAGCCTTTTGGAATGTAGTCTGATATTTCTGTTGCACTTCCTGCTATTTCACCTTCGTTTGTAATTCTTATTTTGTATTTGAATTTTAATACTGTTCTGCTTAACTTGCTTTCTACTAATTCAACTTTTACTGTAGCTTCTGGGTCATCTTCTGCTTTATGACCTGTGTCCATTACTGTTTGTTTTCCATCTACTATTAGTATTGCTTGTGTTACCCATTTTCTTAGGCTTAAGTCAAAGTATTTTACTTTAACATATTCTCTGTCTTGGTCGTCTTCGCCTTCATTCCATTCGTCTGGAGTTGAGTCTTTATCGTCTACTTCATCTCCATTTTCATCTGCATCATCAGATATTTGTGCTTCATTTACTAATATTCTATCTGATGTATTTGGCTCTGTTACTAAAAATGCTACTTTTATATCTCTATGGTCTGGTTCTTCCATAGTTTCTTTATCAAATGCTAATAGCAAATTATCTCTTTGTGCTTCTTCTCCTTGTGCTTTTGATAAATAATCGGTTACTATTGCTACTGCATCTTCTACATTTTCTGTTTCTTCACCATTTTCATCTATCATCTTCCATCTGTATTCTATGTTTGTTTCATTTTCTGGTAAGTATAATAGTCCTTCTGGTAAATCATCTTTTATTTGTTCAGCAAATCCTGCTACTTCACCTTCATTGTATATTCTTAATGTATATGTTACTATGTTTCCATTTTCTACTTCTACTGGCTCTTTTGTATGTTTATATACATAGTTTCCATCTTCATCAATTTCAAATTGTGGTATTCTGTTTGTTACTTCTTTATCATCTACTGCTGTTATAAATTTTCTTAATGCTAGGTCAAATTCCCCGTCTAATACTAAATCTTCAAAGTCATCGTCATCTTCATAGCCCTTACCTTTTTCAGGTTCTTCTGGATTATAGTTCTCTTTTTGCTCATCTGTTAAATCATCTGGTGTTGAATCTCTATCCTCTATATCCTTGTTTCCATCTTCATCACTATGTTCTGTTATTTCTGCTATATTTTTTAAGTCTGAAGATTTATTCATTGCTATAACTTTACATTCTACTTGTACATCTGCATAATCAAGTTCTTCTCCATTAAATGCTTTTAATAATCTATTTTCTAATTTTCTTGTTGTTATTGTTTTTCCATCTCCTGATGGATTTTCCCAACCATTTTCATTGTTAATTTCACTATTTTCTATAAACTCTAATCCTTCTGGTAAATAATCTGTTATTTCTCCTACATATCCATTTATATCTCCTTCATTATATACTCTTATTGTATATAATACAGTATCTCCTTTAGCTACTTTTAATGGATTTTTTGGATGTTCTTTTACTGCTGTTGTAGATGATCCATCTACTAACCCACTTACATCTACTTCTGGTTCTCTTGATGGTTCTACAGCTTTATTGTTTATTTTTACAATAAATTTTCTTAATGCCAAATCAAATTCTTGTAATACTAAATCTTCAAAGTCATCATCATCTTCATACCCCTTACCTTTTTCAGGTTCTTCTGGATTATAGTTTTCTTTTTGTTCATCTGTTAAATCATCTGGTGTTGAATCTCTATCCTCTATATCTTTGTTTCCATTTTCGTCACTATGTTCTGTTATTTCTGCTATATTTTTTAAGTCTGAAGCTTTATTCATTGCTATAACTTTACATTCTACTTGTACGTCTGCATAATCAAGTTCTTCTCCGTTAAATGCTTTTAATAATGTATTTTCTAATTTTCTTGTTGTTATTGTTTTTCCATCTCCTGATGGATTTTCCCAACCGTTTTCACTATTAATTTCACTATTCTCTATAAACTCTAAGCCTTCTGGTAAATAATCTGTTATTTCTCCTACATATCCATTTATATCACCTTCGTTATATACTCTTATTGTATATAATACAGTATCTCCTTTAGCTACTTTTAATGGATTCTTTGGATGTTCTTTTACTGCTGTTGTAGATGAGCCATCTATTAATCCACTTACATCTACTTCTGGTTCTCTTGATGGTTCTACAGCTTTATTGTTTATTTTTACTATAAATTTTCTTAATGCTAAATCAAATTCTTCTACTATTACTTTTTCAAAATCATCTTCATCTTGTTGACCCGGAATATATTCTTTTCCGCTTTCTACTTCGTCTTCTTTATACTCTGGAAGATGTTCATCATCTGGTAAATTGTCTTCTGGATTTTTATCCTCTGGTTTTGAATTATCATTTGTTAAACTGTCTTCTGTTGAATCTCTATCTTCTACTTCTTCTCCTTCAGAATCTGTACTTCCTGTAATTTCGGCTATATTTGTTATCTTTTTATTTGCTATTGCAGTATCTCTTACTATGCATCTTACTTGTAAGTCTAAATATGGTAATGCTTTAACTGTTGCATTATATGCTTTTAATAATGTTCCATATGGTCTTGCTTCAGATTTTACATCTAATACTCCACCTTGTTTTGTATAATCTGTTCTTATTCTTCTTACTCTTCCTTCTTCATCTACATCACTTTCATCATATGTCCAACCATAACTTAAGTTTAATTCATCATCTTCTATAAATTCTAACTCTTCTGGTATGTAATCTACTACTTCGCTAACATAGCCATCTATTTCGCCTTCATTATATACTCTTATCGTATATGTTATTATATCGCCTTTCTTTACTCTTATTGCATTTTTTTGATGTACATATTCTGCTGTTGTAACTTTGCTTCCATCTACTACTTTATTTAAATTATCTGTATTTACCTTTGGTGCTCTGTCGTATTTTTCATCTCCTATTTGACTTATAAATTTTCTTAAAGCTAAATCGAATTGCTTATTTTTTATTGTAATTTGTATTTTGTTTCCAACTGAAAGTAATGTTGCATTTCTACTTGAAGCATCACTTGATGTTAATGTTTTCTCTTTTATAACATATGTGTCATTTTCAAGTTCAAACCTTACTGTTAATGTGTATATTTCATTACTTAAAGTATAACCTTTTGGAGCTTCTACTTCTTTTATTGTATATGTATATGTTCCATTATCATTTACTTTTATACTTGGTATAGATGCAGTTCCATCTTCTCCCACTGTTATTCTTCTTACTGTTTTGTCTGGCATTGTTACCTCAAATACTGCTCCAGGTAATTTTAAAGTATTATTAGAATAATCTACTTTTACAATTTCTAGTTGATATGTACTTTCTATTCTCTTATTTGGAATTGTTACCTCTACTGTTCCATTATTTACATTAACTGCAACTCCATCTACATTTTGAGTTAATACTCTTGCTGATTTTACTACATATTTTCCATTTTCTACTTCAGTAGTTATTTCTATTTGTATTTCATCTATTATTTTTTTGTATGCTGTTGGTGCTTTTGTTTCCTTTATTGTATATGTATATGTTCCAACTCCTGGTATTTCTATTTTAGGAATAGATATGCTTCCATCTTGCCCTGTTGTTACTGTTTGCTTTGTCATATCTAACATTGTTACTTCAAATTCTGCTCCGGCTAATTTACTTGCATTATCTTTATCTGTTTTTATTAGTTTTAAATCAAAGTTTCCTGTTATTTTTTCGTTTGGAATTGTTACTTTAACTAATTTTCCTTCTAAATCTACATTTGCATTTGTATATTTTTCTATTTCTACATTTGAATTTGCAACTTCCTCTACAATTCTTCCACTTTGTACAACATATTCGTCTCCCTCTTCATTTAGCACAACTGTTAATTCTAATAATATAGAGTTTATAATTTTATTATAATCTGCTGGGGCTTGCTCTTCTGTTATTCTAACTCTATATGTTCCTACTTTTGTTAGTTTAATATCTTCTGTAATATTTACTGTTCCATCAGCTTGTGTTGTTAAATCATTATAAGTTTTTTCTACTCTATCACCTTCACCTAATATTTCTGCTTTAAATTTTGCTCCGGCTAATTTGTTGTTATTTTTATTATCTACTTTTATAAGTTGTAAATTATAATGACCTTCTATTTTTTTATTTGGAATTGTTAATTCTATTGTGTCATCATTTACTTTAATATCTATTCCAACTGCATTTGGAGTAGTTGTTATACTAGTTGAGTTTACTACATATTTTCCTCCGTTCACTCCAGTAATTATTTGTACTTGTATTTCATCTATTATCTTTTTATAATCTGCTGGTGCATTTATTTCTTTTATTGTACATGTATATGTTCCTTCTCCTGGTATTTCAATATTTGGAATAGATATACTTCCATCATCTGTTGTTGTTACTGTTTGTTCTGTTGTATCTGGTTTTGTTACTTTAAATACAGCTCCTGCTAATTTGTTATTTCCATCATCTTTATCTGTTTTTATTAATTTCAAATTAAATTGTCCTGTTATTTTTTCATTTGGTATTGTTACCTTTATTGCTGTATCGCTTATTTTTTCTGCTTTCAAATAACTATTAGTTATTCCTCCTGGTGATATACTGGTACTATCTACTACATATGTATTTCCTTGTTGTTTTGTTACTACATCTATTATTATACTGTCTATAATTTTATTATATCCTGCTGGTGCTTGCACTTCTGTTATCCTATATTTATAAGTACCTACTCCATTTATTGGAATATCTGTAACTGTTACAGTTCCTCCATTTGCTGTTGTTAAGCTATCATATACTCCTAAACTTTCATTTCCATTTCCTATTGATTCTACTTTAAATATTGCTCCATCTAATGTTTTTTTAGCTTCTGTATTATCTGTTTTTAATAATTGTAAATCGAATTTTCCTGTTATTTTTTCGTTTGGTATAGTTACTTTTACTGATGATGTTCCACTTACTTCTGTTTTTGCATTAGCTACTCCACCACTTGTAATGCTTGTACTCTGTACTATATATTCAGCATTGTTTCGCAATGCAGTTACTACTTCAATTTCTAAACTATTTATAAGATTATAATATCCATCTGGAACAACTACCTCTGTTATTCTAAATTTGTATGTCATTGCTGATGATATTTTAATATTTGAAATAACAACTGTTCCATTTCCTTGAGTAGTTAAATCACTATATGTTTTTTCTACTCCTCCATTAGAACTTAATTGTTCTACTTGAAACTTTGCCCCATTTAATGGATCATTATTTTTATTATCTATTTTTAATAGCTGAAGACTAAACTCTCCTGTTATTTTTTCATTTGGTATTGTTACTGATACTACATTATTTGGATCTTTTTGTGTTGTAACTCCATTTCCAGTTGCAGTTACATTAGTTACTTTATATTCATTACCCTCTAAACTAACTGTTACTGTTACTGTTATCGTACCTATACTTTTATATCCTGTTGGAGAAGTTGTTTCTTCTATTGTAAATTGATAATCTTTTGCTTCCTTTACTACAAAACTATCTATACTTACGCTTCCATCGCTCACACTCGTTATTCCTGTTTTTTTAGTATTATCTGGCATTGTTACTGTAAATGTAGCATTTCCTAATTTTTGTTGTGCATCATCTTTATCTACTTTTATTAATTTTAAACTAATTTGTCCTGTTAATAAGTCTGGTATTTTTACTTCTGTTGAAAATGAACTTTGCTCTCTCGTTACTTCTACTACTGGTTGCTCTGTAACGCCATTTTGACTTCCATTTTCAACTGACCTATATTTTAAATTTGTTTGATTTACTTTTGCTGTTATATTTATAGTTAAACTTTTTAAATCAGTTGAACTTGGAACTGATATATAAAAATTACCTTTGTCTACTAAATTTTTTATTCCACTTGCCGTCACATCAGATTTACCACTATCTAATAATGTTACATTTTGACTTAATTCTAAACTATATTCAACATTTGTATTTGAAGTTAAAGTATATGGTCCAATTATATAATTTGTTCCATATTGAATTGCCTTTGCATTATTACTTGTTAATGTTACTGGGCTTGAATTTA
The DNA here is from genome assembly GCA_947626235.1 of uncultured Clostridia bacterium. Lineage (GTDB taxonomy): Bacteria > Bacillota > Clostridia > TANB77 > CAG-508 > UMGS1663. The sequence goes on from CANQRI010000023.1 coordinate 11,201, forward strand.
CACTTGGTACTGGAGTTCCTGCATTTTTAGCTTCATGTATAAAATAATATAATAAATCTTGTGCTGCATCTTCTCTTTTATCTCCATTTTCATATCTATCAGTTATAGGTGTATAATTTAGATCTGTTGCATTTTTTGCTTGTAAAGAGAAAGTGGCTTGTTCATTTACTTTATACTCATCACTATTCGTAAAATACCATACTGCTAATTGTTGTACTATATCTATTTCATTATCTGTAATTCCACTATTTACAATATTAACGCCCTCAGTTCCTGCTGCTTTTACTACTCTTTCTGCTTCTCTTAATAAATTATCTCTAAATTCTTTAGCCTCTTGCATTTTACTAGCATCAGATGTTGGTACATAGCAATGTTCTAATACCCAAACTAATGAATTATATGCTTCACCTGATGGTAATATTTGAGCGTATTGCTGATCAATATTTGACTTATTTTTTAAATCAAATACTTTTGTATACTCTTTCGTTACTCCATCTCCATCCATTCCACCCATGTCGTTACCATCTCCAAAGCCTGGCCCTGCCTTTATACAATATATAGTCTTGTATTTATCTACAGTTTCTCCACCAATACTATTTGTTGTACATATTTTCCACATTACTTTTTCAGTTAATGATTTATATGATAATGCTTCTGCTGTACTTGGAGTATTTAATTCTGGCTGACGGAATCTTTCCAGCTTTAAAAATACATGCTCATCACTTGCACTTACTTTTGTATTTATTGAAATTAAACCTATTGCAATCGCTATTGCACTAATCATTAATACAACAATTTTCTTTAATGTTTTCATCTGCGTTCTCCCTTTTCTTTTTTACTCTATTACTTTTATTTTAAAACTATTTTTTCATTAGTCAATAGGGCTTTTTAGGCATTTTTTATTTTCAATTTTTTCATGCTTTTTTCACTTACGAAAATAGTAATTTGCAACTTCACTTGTAATATTACAAAAATATTTAATATTTATTACATTTTTATCAAAAAACTTAAAAAAATCCAGGTATTATGAATTTCCGTAAGAAAAAATTGACTTTATATTATTTTTATTTTTTTATCTTAAAGCATATAAAAAAACATGGTATAAATTTGAATTATACCATGTTTTCTTTTTAATTAATGTATGTTGTATTTACTTATAACACATATTTCTTTATTAATATTACACCTGCTACAAGTATTACTAATGTTCCTGCTATTAATCCAATATATGTTGGTTCAACGCCTGTTTTTATTGAAGGCATAACTGGTGCATCGTCTATATCATCTTCTCCTGGTTTTTCATTGTTTGGAGTTGAATCTATATCTGGTGTATTGCTTGGGTTCCAGTCATCGCTTATTTCTGCTGTGTTTACCATTTGTCCAAAGTTATCTTTGCTGTTAATCCATGTTAGTATTATTTCTACTTCTGCAGATTCTCCTGGCTGTAATATTACGTCTTTTAATTGATCTGTTACTACTTTTCCATCTACTTCTTTCCATTTAGGGTTATCTGCTGCTACAAATCTTAAGCCTTTTGGAATGTAGTCTGATATTTCTGTTGCACTTCCTGCTATTTCACCTTCGTTTGTAACTCTTATTTTGTATTTGAATTTTAATACTGTTCTGCTTAACTTGCTTTCTACTAATTCCACTTTTACTGTAGACTCTGGATTATCTTCTGCTTTGTGCCCTGTGTCTATAATTGTTTGTTTTCCATCTACTGTTAATATTGCTTGTGTTACCCATTTTCTTAAGCTTAAGTCAAAGTATTTTACTTTAACATATTCTCTGTCTTGGTCATCTTCTTCTTCAATCCATTTATCTGGAGTTGAATCTTTATCTACAACATCGTTTCCATCTTTATCTGCATCATCTGAAATTTGTGCTTCATTTACTAATATTCTATCAGATGTATTTGGCTCTGTTACTTCAAATGCTATTTTTATGTCTCTATAATTTGGCTCTTCCATTGTTTCTTCATCAAATGCAGTTAATAAGTTATCTCTTTGTGCCTCTTCTCCTTGTTCCTTTGATAAATAATCTGTTACTACATATACTGCATCTTCTACATTTTCTGTTTCTTCACCATTTTCATCTATCATTTTCCATCTGTATTCTATATTTGTTTCATTTTCTGGTAAGAATAATAATCCTTCTGGTAAGTCATCTTTAATTTCTTGTGCATATCCATCTTTAGTTCCTTCATTGTATATTCTTAATGTATATGTTACTATATTTCCATTTTCAACTTCTACTGGAACTTTTGTATGTTCATATACATAGTTTCCTTCTTCATCTATTTTAAACTGTGGAACTCTATCTGTCACTTCATTTTCATCTACTGCTGTTATAAATTTTCTTAATGCTAAATCAAAGTATGATAATTTTATATGTTCTTTATCTATATCGTCTTCTTTTTCATCACTATTATCTGGTGTAGAATCTCTATCTTCTATATCATTTCCATTTTCATCTGAATCATCTGATATTTCTGCTATATTTGTAATTATTCCTTCATAACTACTTGGAGCAACTACTTTGAATGCTACTTTTACATCTCTGTATTCTGGTGAATTCATTGTACCTGTGTTAAATGGATCTATTAAATTGTCTCTTCCTGTTACTTCTTCTTGTTCCTTAGATAAATAGTCTGTTACTATTGATACTGCCTCTTCTACATCTTGAGTTTCATTTCCATCTTTATCTAACATTTTCCAACGATATTCTACATTTGTTTCATTTGTTGGTAAGAATTCTAATCCTGATGGAATATCATCTTTTACTTCTTTAGCATATCCTGCAATATCGCCTTCATTAAATATTCTTATTGTATATGTAACTATGTCTGTTGTTTCTACTTCTATAGGCTCTTTTGTATGTTCATATACATAGTTTCCATTTTCATCTTTTTTATTTGTAAATTTAGGTACTCTATTTGTAACTTCTTCATCATTTATACCTGTAATAAATTTTCTTAATGCTAAATCAAATTCTTGTAATATTAATTTTTCGAAGTCATCATCATCTTGTTGACCTTTATAATGGTAATTATCGTCTGTTAATACTGACTTATTACTTTCATTTCCTTTATAGTCTGGTAAATCGTTATCTGATGGTATTTTTGCATTTGCGCTTTGTGAATCTCTGTCTACTACTTCTTCTCCATCTTTATCTGCATATGCAGTAATTTCTGCTATATTTGTAATTACTTTAGTTAAGTCTATTTCTGATTTTACTCTACATTTTATTTTTAACTCTCTATAGTCTGGTGTTTGCATTTGGCGTGAATCAAATGCTTTTAATAAGTTATCTCTATCTGGGTTTAGTTCATCTTGCTCTTTTGATAGATAATCTGTAGATACTGTTCTTAAATCTGTATCATCATCATATAACCATCTATATTCAACATTTAAAGGATCATTTATTATAAATTCTAATTGTGGTGGTAAATAGTCTGTAACTTTTTCTGCATAACCATCTACTTGACCTTCATTATATACTCTAATTGTATATATTACTTCATCTCCAACTGCAACACCTATAGGATTTTTTCTATGTTTGTATTCTGCAGTTGTTTCTTCTCCACTTGCTAATTTAGTAACATCTACAGTTGGCTCTCTTAAATATTTTCCACTTTCATCTTTTAAATCTTTACCATTTATATTAGTAATAAACTTTCTTAATGCTAAATCAAAATATTTTCCTGGTATAGTTAATTCTTCATAGTCATCATCATCTTGGTAGCCCCAACCTTTTGTTGATGAACCTGGATTATATCCACCTTTTTGATCTTCTGTTAAGTTATTTGGATTAGAATCTCTATCTACTATATTTTCATTTCCTGATTCATCACTATGTTTTGTTATTTCTGCTACATTTTTAAGTTTTATACTTAAATCTGGGTCTGTGCTTTCTGCTGTAACTATACATTCTATTTCTACATCTTTATAATCAACATTTTGTCCATTAAACTTACTTAATTTTTGGTTTTGAAGGTATGTTGTTTTTATTGTTTTTCCATCTTCACTTGCTACCCAACCATATTTAGTATTTATATCACTTGGAGTTGCAAGCTCTAGGCCTTCTGGTAAGTAGTCTGTTATTTCTTTAGCAAAGCCATCTAAATTTCCTTCATTATATATTCTAATTGTATATGTAACTTTATCTCCTGTTTGTACTAGTAATGCATTCTTTGGATGATTCTTTTCTACTGTTGTGTTTTCGTCGTTCCATTTACTTAAATCTACTTGTGGAACTCTGCTTGTACTTACAGGTGTATCATTTATTTTTGTAATGAATTTTCTTAATGCTAGGTCAAAATATTTTTCTGGTATAACTAATTCTTCATAATCATCATCATCTTGGTAACCCCAACCTTTTGTTGATGAACCTGGGTTATATCCACCTTTTTGATCTTCTGTTAAGTTATTTGGATTAGAATCTCTATCTACTATATTTTCATTTCCAAATTCATCACTATGTTTTGTTATTTCTGCTACGTTTTTAAGTTTTACACTTACATCTGTAGCTGTATTTTCTGCTGTAACTATACATTCTATTTCTACATCTTTATAATCAACATTTTGCCCATTAAACTTACTTAATTTTTGGTTTTGAAGGTACGTTGTTTTTACTGTTCTTCCATCTGCACTTGCTACCCAACCATAATTAGTATTTATATCACTTGGAGTTGCAAGTTTTAAGCCTTCTGGTAAGTAGTCTGTTATTTCTTTAGCAAAACCATCTAAATTTCCTTCATTATATATTCTAATTGTATATGTAACTTTATCTCCTGTTTCTACTACTAATGCATTCTTTGGGTGATTTTTTTCTACTGTTGTTCCTTTTTCGTCCCATTTATTTATATCTACTTGTGGAACTCTGCTTGTACTTACAGGTTGATCATTTATTTTAGTAATAAATTTTCTTAATGCTAAGTCAAATTCTGATAAATTTGGTAAAAGTATTTCTAAATCGTATGGTACAACTTCTCTTGTAACTTCTGCTACTGGTTGTTCTGTTACACCGTTATTATTTCCATTTTCAACTGACCTGTATATTATATTTGTTCTATTTACAGTTGATGTTAACTTTAATTTTGCTCCTACTAAATTTGCTGTATTAGCAACTGATAAATAAAATTGTTGACCTACTAAACTTTTTATACCACTTTGTGTTTCTTGCTTTTGACTATTTAATAATTTATATGTAATGTCTTCTCCTGTTGCTGATTTTAATTTTAACTCTAAAGTGTATTCTGTTTCTTCTGTTGCTGTTATTGTGTATGGTCCAATTATGTATTCATTTCCTACAAGTGATACTACTACATTATCTTGTGCAACTGAAGATATTGGATTTGTGTTTGAGTCTACTTTTGGTGTACCAGCTTTTTGGGCTTCAGTTATAAAATAATATAGTAAATCTTGTGCTGCATCTTGTCTAGTATCTCCAGCCCTTCCATATTTATCACAATCTTCTACTTTGTACTCGTTCTCATTTGTAAAATACCATACTGCTAATTGTTGTACTATATCTATTTCATTATCTGTTATTCCACTATTTATAATATTAACTTCTGCTGTTCCGGCTTCTCTTGCTACTCTTTCTGCTTCTCTTAATAAATTATCTCTAAATGCTTGCGCTTCCTCTTTTTTATTAGGATCAGCTGTTGGTACATAGCAATGCTCTAGTACCCAAACTAGTGCATTATATTTTTGTGTATCTGATGGTAATACTTTAGAATATTGTTCCTCAATGCTTGACTTGTTTTTTAAATCAAACGCTTTAGTATACTCTCTTATTTGCCCATCTTCACTCATAACTCCCATATCACTAGAACCAAAGCCTGGACCAGCTTTTATACAATATATAGTTCTATATTTGTCTACTGTTCCTCCCGTTAAACTACTTGTTGCAGATATTTTCCACATTACCTTGTCAGTTAATGACTTATATGATAATGCTTCTGCTGCACTTGGAGTATTAAGTTCAGGTTGTCTAAACCTTTCTAGTTTTAAATAAACTTTTTCATCTCCTTGGATAGCACTTGCTTTTGAATTTATTGAGATTAAACTTCCAGCAATTAGTACTGCACTTACTATTAATATAATTATTTTCTTCAATGCTTTCATTTTCATTCTCCTTTTTTTATTCTTATATATATTTTAAAAACTTTTTTTTCTTTAGTCAATAGGCATTTTTAGCTATTTTTTTATATTTATTTATATTCTATTTTTATATATTACGGAAATAACATTTTATTCATTTTACAATTATATAACACCTACAATACAATTATATTACATTTTGGTTGCAAAATCAAGACATTATGTGAATTTTATCCGTAATTTGGCTGTTCCGTATGCTTTTTCAATTTTTATAAAAAAATATAATAGACCACCACTAATTAGTGATGGTCTTCCTCCGAAGAGCAGCTGTTTCCCCTGAACAAGTCATATTTAATCCATTATAACTTTCAAAGATATCAGCTCTTCCATCACTAGCAGCTACTGTCAGTATAGCATGTGTAATTCAATAAGTAAAATTAATTGTTTTTATAGCAGATATAAGTATGACTTATGGTTAAACACAACTATAATTTTTGTCAAGAGCGTGCTAATGTAGTTTTGAAAAATTGTACAAAATTAAAAGAAATTATAAAAAAATTATAACACTTGATAAAAAAATCTTTCGACAGTTACAAAAATTCCACAGAATTCTTAAAAATCTGTGGAATTTGAAAATAATTTGGAGGCGTACTCCGTTTCTTAATTCTTTTAAGTGCAGTAATATCAATACTTACAAAGCACGTAAAATGATTTTTAATGTAACTATAATGAATTTTTGAAAATAACTTATAAAACTTTTTATTATAATGATTAATAGAACATTTTTTCGCATATTTATTGTATAATTTTTGCTAATATGCTACAATATACTTACTTTTTTAAATAACGAGGTGAAGTAGTTGAAAGAAGAATATATAGTATATTGTGATGAGTCAGCTAAAAAAGGAAAATATTTTGGTAATTTTTATGGTGG
>CANQRI010000024.1 GCA_947626235.1 uncultured Clostridia bacterium
CACCAAGTTTTATAACAGAAAGTTGTGAAAATCCGTATTATCAGAGATATTCGGATTCTATAGTGGTTCAAAAAGTTACATACTTTAGAGGACAGCGCGTAGCAAGTGAATATGTAACTGTAGAAAATCACCCGGATTACGAATTATTGAAAGGTAAAAGTGACGCCTTACTACCGCAATATGTGGTGGTAATTGACGGAAAGACATTTGATGTAAATTATGGCTGGCCGGAAACAAGTATTACGATAGATGAGGAAACATTGCGTACAACGAACATTAACGAAGTGGTACTGAATAATGGAAATAAAGTAAAAATTCGGTACCTCGTTAATACAAGAAATTATATTGTAGTGCAGTCTACTCAAATATCAGACTTGCGAAAACGAGCCGAAATAGAAAGGATTGGTGCGGCTTGGGAAGATGCAAGAGAAAGCTTAAAGCTTAAGTCATATAAGCTTGAAGCAATACTTGAAGCATATGGCCAAGGAAAGAAAATTGTTACTCATAGTGATTTTGGAGACGGAGAGCCAATATATGGTTACATTTGCTTTGAACTTCTGCAGAATAGTTCAATTAGAATTAAACTGTTGGAAAATAGTGAAGAAGCAAATGCAAAAACACAGGAAGTAATTGAATTCCTGTACGGAAAAATTATCAAAGAAAAATATTCAGAGAAAAAATTCCGCTTTTTGAAGGCTCAAAAAGGTCTGTCCCGAAAAGAGCAAAAAGTAAAAGATGAGTTTGACTCCGAAGTAAGAGAAATGCTTAAAGGACTTGATATTAATAATATTGAGGAGCGACTTGAGTATTTGGAGGAACTTTATCAAGAGTTAATATTAGAACTCAAGACAGCTTAAATTACTTTTTGTTTAAAAAGTTAAGAACTCGCTGGTGATTGCCAGCGAGTTTTCTTATAGAAAATTTCTATTATATTAATTAGGTATTATTTTAAAACTAGATTACATAAAAGTACAAAAATACAGGTAATATTTAACAAAAACAGCTAAAAATTGACATTTTTGAATAAATGTAGTAAAATGATATTATGTACCGTAAAATTTATAAACATAAAAAATAAATTGAAGGTGGGTGTAACGTATGAAGAAATTGGGAAGTATTTTATTTTTTGTTGTATTTTTATTTATGTTTACAACCAATGTATTTGCATCAAATGAGGTAATTCTTAATGTAGATAATAATAAAATTAATTTGGGTGGAGAAATAACAATTTCAATCGACCTAAAAATGGAGAGCAAAGAAACGTCTTTGTATGCTTATACTGCAAAGTTAAGCTATGACAAAGACGTTTTTGATGTTATAGAGACAGAAAATTTCCAAGAAAAAGAAAATTGGTCGGACATTGTTTACAATAAAGCAAATAATAAATTTGCATTAATAAATAAGAAAGGAATTACTGGAGAAAAACTTTTAGAAATAAAGCTAAAAGTAAAAAATAATGCTACTCCTGGAAAAACAACTATTACAGTAAATAGCGTTAAAGCATCTGATGGTAAAAAAGAAATTTCTTTGAAAAGTGATTCAATAGAAATTATGATTTTAAAAGATGGATTAGCACCAGATGAAAGCATTCCAGTAAATAAAGAAAATAATAGCACTGAAGAAGATATATCTATTAATGTAGGTGGGGATTTTAGATGGATTTCATATGTATGTATTGCTTTAATGAGTGCCATTATAATATTTTTAGTCTACTATAATATAAAGAACAAAAATAACGAAGAACTAGATGATAAGAGAATTACTATTACAATTATATTAATAGTGATTTTAATTCTGATGTTAATACCAACAGTAATGTTCTTATTTACAAAAAGTGCAGATGTAAATAAAGATGGACAAGTAGATTATGATGATGTTAAGAATATTATAGAGTATTTATTAGAAATAAAAAATCCAGAGGAAGATAAAGATGTTAATGATAAAGATTTAAATAATGATGGAGATATTTCAATTGGAGATGTTGGTTCATCTACACAGCAAGCTGGAAATCAAAATCATAATGCAAATGTTAATGGTTCAGGAAGCAACAATAATAACAGTAACAACAGTGGAAATAGTAACAATAGTAATAACAATGGTAACAATAATAATAGTGGTAGTAACCAGAATCAACCAACTAATCCAGACGAACCAAATAATCCAACACAACCGGATACACCAAGCAATCCAAATAATCCACAAAATCCGGATGAACCTTCTAAACCGGATACTCCAGATAAACCAGATAATCCAAACAAACCAGATAACCCGGACAACCCAGATAATCCAGATAATCCAGACAATCCAAACACACCAGATAACCCGGACAACCCAGATAAACCAGACAATCCGGATACACCGGATAACCCAGACACACCAGATAATCCAAGCACGCCAGATAATCCAGAAAGTTCAGGTGCAAAAATTGATAATAGAACAATAAGTACAGTTACACCTAAAAAAGGAGAAGAATTAACTTTAAATTTATATATTGATGTAACACCTTATACAGAAGTAGAAGCAGTAGAAATAGGAGGAAAATTCTACAATGTAGAAAAGGTAAATAGTTCAACTATAAGATTAGCAAGTATTTTACCAATAAAAATGAAAACAATAGATACAACTGCAATAGCACAAGGAAATAATCATTATAGAGTAAAAATACTTGCACCAAATGAAGCAAAAGTTCACGAACTTACTATTACAAAAATAAAATTAGATAATAATAAAGAAATTGAAACAAATTATAGCATAATGATAGATGTTTTGAAAGATAAACCAAAAGTAGATGGCTTTAAAATAGATAGTGAAAAAGAAATACCAGAAATTAGCTTTAATTTAGAAGATACAGATGGAGCATTCAAAAATGGTACATTTATTATTAAAGATGAAAATGGAAATGAAGTATATAAATCAAAAGAAGGAGAAATTCATGTAGGGGAAAATAAATTTATTGTAGAATTAGAAGAAGGAAAAACTTATCATTATGAGTTTAACATAGATTATGATTTAGACCATAACTATTTTAGTGAAAATTTGGCAGATGATTTTGAAAAAGAAGAAGATTTTATAGGTGAATCTTTCGGAGATGGAGACGGAAATCTAGAGTTTTCAAGAGATTATGGATTTATTAATAAAAATATGGAAATAACAAAGAAAGTATCTGCACAAGATGATTTAATACTATCTTTTGAAAATGATTATGATTCATATTATGATGTAAGAGGAATAAAAATTGGAGATATTGAATATCCAGTTCAAAAAGATGAGAATGGAAGATATACAGTAATATTGCCAAAAGGAGAAAAAGGAAGTAATTCTATATTGATTAAATCAGCAGTATTAGAAAATGGCGTAAGTTATGATATAAACAAAGAAATGCAATATATATACTTAAAAGAAAAACCAATTATTGGTGGTGCAGATTTACAATTTAATAATGGAAAAGTACATATTGATATTGAAATAACAGATACAGATAATGCAATTAAAAATGTAATTGTAAGAGTAAAAGATGAAAGTGGAGAAATAGTAGAAGAAAAAACATTAGAAGACATACATTCTGGAGATTTAAAAATAAGTGATACAGGAAAATATGTGGTTGAAATAGAAGGAATATATGATTTAGGAGACGAAATATTAGGTAAAATAAGTAAAACTTATGAAATAGAAGTAAAAGGAGAAATACACAATCCAATGGAAGCAACAATAACTGAAAGTGTACCTACAGATTATTATGTTGCTAAAGGTGGAAACATTGAAATTACATATACTATAAAAGATAACACAGAGGAAGATGTAAAACAAATTCGTATAAATGGTGTAGCACTTACAGTAACAAAGGTAGAAGATGAAGTTTATAAAGTAAGTATGAAGGCACCAACAGAAGATATACCACAAAACAGAAAAGTAGCTTTAGAAGCAACAGAAATTATATATGAAAGTGATATTATAGAAGTTACTCATTCAACTGAAATAGAAGTGTTAAAAGATGTTCCAGAAGTTACAAATGATTATATTCACTTTGTAGAAAATAGACCTATATTACATTTTGAAATAAAAGATGACGATGATGCGTTTGTAAGTGGTAGAATTATTATTACACATGAAGATGGAACAGAAAGACAAGAAACATTTTTAAAACAAGAACAAGCTAATGAAGTGGATTTAGGAGAATTAGATGAGTTTGCAACTTATAATATTCAAATTGAAATTAAATATGATTTAGATTCAAATAAAAATGATGAAGCTAACAAAGGTACATGGTTATCAGAAAAACACGAATTATTAATGCAAACTGATTATAAACTTTCAGTAACAGATTTTAAATTAGTATCTGTTACAGAAGACCTTGTTACACTTGAGTTTACAAGCACAAATGCTAGCACTCATTATATTAAACACGTAACAATAAATGGTAAAGAATACGAAGCAAATAGAAATGAAACAGTATACACAGTAGAAGTTCCAACAGAAGATTTTGGAAAGGAAAGAACAACTTTAGAATTACAAGCAGTAATACTAAACTTTATAGAATTTGATAAAGAAACATATTTTGACACTATAGAAGGAATATTAGTATTTAAAGAAAGTCCAACAGCATTAATTGGTGAAATTGTTGTAGGAGACGAAAAAAATACAATTACAGCAAATAATATTCAAATTACAGATACAGACGAAACTATTACTCAAAAATATGCAAGGTTAAAACATGAAGAAGATGTAATAAGTGAAAAAGACCTAGAAGGTAACACTATAACATTTAATGCAGAAGAAATTAATGAAAAAGGAGTTTTCGAAGCTGGAACTTATACTATAGAAATATTAGCAGACTACGAAGCTTTAGATGGTAAAGAACATAAAAAAGAACCTTTAAAAGAGGCAAAAAGTGTAGAAGTAGATATAGAAGTAGAAATACCAGAGGCAAGTGAAAAACAATATGTAGAAAAGGCATCAGCAGTAGAAATTTCATTTACAATAAATTCAAATACATCAAAAGAAATTGCAAATTTAAAATTAAATGATGAAGAAACTTTATATGTACCAACACATGAAGATGGAGTATATAAAGTAACTATAACTGCACCAGAAGAAATAGGACCAAAACAATATAAAATTACACAAATAATTTATAGTGATAAAACAATAGATATAGAAGAAAGTGCAGTAGCAGAAATTTATGTATTAAAGAACAAACCATCAATTATAGATAATGAATTTGATGATATATCAGAAACACCAACGTATAAGTTTAAATTTAACGACCCAGATGATACCTTAATAAGTGGAAACATTATAATTAAAAATGGTGAAGACATGGTAGGTGATCCTCAAGAGTTAAAAACAGATGAAAACGTAGTAGAATTAACAGGATTAACAGAAGGAATGAAGTATACATTAGAAATAAGTGGTACATATGATTTAGATGAAGACAAAAATGATTCTATAAATGTTCATAAACTTGAAGATTTATTCGAAAAAGTAGAGCTTGAAATTATAGATTACGTAGTTAGTATGAACTTTGAAAAAATCGAAAGTATTAATAGTGAAAGTGAAGAAGTAACAATTGTATTTACGATTGAAAATAACACAGATTTTGATGTTACACATATTAAATTAGGTGAACAATATTATGACGTAGAAAAAGTAGGAGAAAAATATAAAGCAACAATTCCATATAGTCAAGAAGAAGTTTTAGCTAAAATTACTGAAGTTAAATTAGTAAATGGAAAGGTTGTATCTTTAGAACAAGAAGTTTCAATTCGACTAAAAGCTTCTATAGTTCAAAGTGAAGTATTAAAGGAATATGCAAGTAAGGGAGAAGCTATTACTATAAAATATTCAATAAAAGATAATGTTGATGAAAATGTAACTCATATTGATATTAATGGAGAAAAAGTAGCATTAGAAGAAAACATGGAAGAAAGTTCTATGCAAGAGGGTGAGAGCGTATATTCTGCACATTATACTGCTCCAAGTAAAGCAGGAAAAACGCCTTTAACTGCTAGCAAGTTATATTATGGAAATGCACAAGTAGAAGTAGATTCAAAAGTAGACCAAATTGAAATATTAAAATCTATGCCATCTATAACAGGACTTGCTATTGATGATAGTGAAGTATCAAAACAAGGAAAACCAAAATTAAACTTTATACTAAATGATGAAGATGATGCTATTGTAGATGGAAGTATAGTAATCAAGAGATTAGATACTAATGCAGAAGAAACAATAAAACTTCAAAAAGATCTTGAGACACAAAGTTATGTATTAGAAAATATTGAGGAATTTGTACAATATAGTGTAGAAATAAAAGCTAATTATGATTTGGATACAGAAAGCGAAAATGAGCAAAATGAAGGTGTAATTACAGAAAGTCATGAGTTCATGGTACAAGAAAATTATTATCTATTGATAGAAGAATTTATGATTAAAGAAATAACAGACGAAAAAGTAATATTACAATTTGAAAGTACAAATAAATCAAGCAATGGCGTAGAAAAAGTTTTAATAGGATTTAATGGAGAAAATGAGCAATATGAAGTAACAAAAGGAGAAGATAACTTATATACATTAGAAATTCCATTAAGTAAGTTTAATGAGCAAAGAACAGAGCTAACTTTAGAAGAAGTAATTTTAACTAATTTAAAACCATTCAATAGGGAAACAGATAGAGATGTATTTGAAGGAATAGATTCTTTAGTAGTATTTGAAACTAAACCAACAGCAGAAATAGAAAATATTATATTAGATGAACATAAAAATTCAATGACTGTAAATAACATTAAATTTACAGATAATGATAGTACACTTATTAATAAATATGCTGTATTAAAATTAAATGGAGAAGTAGTTCAAGAAATAGATATAGCTGGACAAACAGGTGTAATATTTAAATCAGAAGATGAAATGTTTGAAGCAGGAAACTATGAAGTAGAAATTTTGGCAGACTATAATATTAATGATGGAAAAGAACATACAAAAGAAGTTATATCAGAAAAATCTACAGTAAAAGTTGATATAGTATTAGAAGTAAGTAAAGTATCTGAAAAACTATATAAAGAAAAGGGTTCTATAGCAATAATTGAATTTAGCATTAAATCTAATACAAAACAAAATGTTGAAAGCGTAGAAATAAATAACGAGGCTCCAGTATTCTTTGAAAAAGCTGAAAATGGAAATTATAAAGTAACTGTAAGTTTACCTTCAGAAACAGGCCTAAAAGAATATGGAATTACAAAAGTAAGATATGAAAATGATGAGGTAAATGTAGAAAATAGCCCTAAAGCAGAAGTTTATGTATTAAAAGATAAACCAACAATTACAGATGAAGTATTTGATGATATATCTGATGAAACGACATATAAATTTAACTTTAATGATTCAGAAGATACATTAATAAGTGGAAGCATTAGCGTAAAGAACAGTGAAGAACATATTGAAATCGAGCCTCAAGAATTACACAAAAATGAAAATATAATAGATTTATCTAGTTTAGCTAGAGGAGAAACTTATACTTTAACCATAAGTGCTACATATGATTTAGATGATAATAAAGAAGATTCTATTAATACAGAAACTTTAAGTAAAGAAGTAGAACTTAATATAATAGATTATAAAGTTTCTATAAACATTGAAAGCGCAGAAAGTATTAACAAAGAAGATGAAGAAGTAAGCCTTGCATTTAAAGTAACTAATAATACTAACTTTGATGTTGCATATATTAAGCTAGAAGAAGGATTATATCAGGTAGATAAAGAAACAGATATACACAAAGTAACAATTCCATATAAGCAAGAGTCTGATGAAAAAGTAACTATTACTATTTCAGAAGTTAAAATGTCAAACGAAAAAGTTATAAGGTTAGAAAGTGATGCTACATTTGATATGTTTAAGAAAGCACCAGAAGCAACAAAGCCACAAATTACATTTGAAGATGAAAAGATAAAAGCAAGCTTTACTATTACAGATGATGATAGCACAATAAAAGCACTTCATGCTGAATTAAAAGATGTATCTGGAAGTTCAATAGGAAGTGCACCAATTGAAAATATAAGTGCAGGAGAAAAACAAGTAGAGTTTGATAACAGTTTAGCAGGAAGATATAAAGTAGAAATTGTAGCAGACTATGACCAAGTAGATGGAGAAGAACATAATGGTATAGTATTAAGTGAGGCAGAGGATACAAGAGAAATAATAGCTTCTATAAGTGAAGCAGAAATATCAAATAAATATCCAGAAAAGGCTTCAACTATAACAATTAAATATACAGTAAAAGATAATACTTATGAGAAAGTAACTGCAATGGAAATTAATAGTGAAAAAATTGAAAATGTTGTAGAAGAAAGTGATGATGTATATACTGTATCTTATACAGTTCCAAGTGAAAGTGGAGAAAAGACTATAACGGTAAGTAAGTTGTATTATGGAGAAGACCAAGTTACAGTACAAAAGGAAGATAAAATTGAAGTATTAAAATCACCATTATATGTAGATGCAATAAGTATTGATGATAGTAAAGTAGCAGAAAAAACAGGAAATGCAGTATTAAAATTCCATATACATGATACAGATGAAACTTTTGTAAGTGGAAATATATCTATAAAAGATGATACAACTGAAGAAATAAAAAATATAACTATTGAAAAAGACGAAACTGGTAATAAGGAAAGAAGCTATGATTTAGAAGGCATAGAGGAATTTAGAACATATAAAGTAGAAATAACAGTAAATTATGATTTAGACAAAGATAATGGAAATAGTTTGAATAATGGTACAGTTACTGAAACACGTGAATTTATTATAGAACGTAATTATGAATTGGAAATAAGTGAGTTACAATTTGAAGAAGGAGAAATTGGAAAAGTTATTTTACAATTCAAGAGTACAAATAAGTCAAGTCATATTATAAATAAAGTTTTAGTAGGATTAAATGACGGAGAAACAAAACAATATGATGCAACTAAAGGACAAGATAATTTATATACAGTAGAAATTCTATTAAGCGAATTACCTAATGAAAAGACAACATTAACTTTAGCTGGAGTAATATTAGATAATATAAAAGAATTTAAGAAAGATACAGATGGTGAAATATTTGAAAATTTAGGTTCTTTTGAAATATTTAAAACTAAACCAATAGCGCAGGTAGGAGAAGTTACAGTAAGTGACGATATGAAATCAATTACCGTAAATAATATTAGTTTCACAGATACAGATGAAACAATAACTGATAAGTATATAGTACTAAAATTAGGTGAAGAAGAAATTAGTAAAACTCAATTACATGAAGAAACTACAGTAACATTTAATGTAGAGGGAGATAAACCATTTAAAGAAGGAACATATAGTATAGGAATTTTAGCAAGCTACAATGTTATTGATGGTAATGTTCACAATGAAGAATTAATATCAGAAGAAAAAGAAGCAGAAGTTGACATAGTTGCAAGTGTAACTAAAGCATCAGATATGGTATTTGCACATAAGGGAGAAAATGCAGTAATTACATTTACTATTGAATCTAATACAGAGAAAGAAATTGAAAGTATGTTAGTAAATGGAGAGGAACCAGTTAGTTTTGCAAAAGGTGAAGAAGGTAGTTATGAAGTAACTGTAACTGCACCACAAGTAAGAGAAGAAAAAGAGTATAGTATTACACAATTAACTTATAGTGGTAAAGAAATAATATTAGAAGATTCTCCTAAAGCAAAAGTTTATGTATTAAAAGATATACCAACAATTACAGAAGATGAATTTGATGATATATCTGATATACCAACATATAAATTTACATTTAATGACCCAGATAGTGCATTGATAAGTGGAAATATTATTGTAAAAGATGAAGATGGTAGTCAAGTTATTGGTCCTCAAGAGTTAAAAGCAAACAAAAAAAATGAAGTAATCTTATCACAATTAACAAGAGGAAAAGTTTATACATTAAGTTTAGAAGGTACATATGATTTAGATGAACTTGAAGAAGATTCTAATATTCATGAGCTTTCAGAAATATTAAGCGATGTTAAACTTAATATAATAGATTATGAAATTTACTTAGACTTTAATAAAGTTGAAGCTATAGATAAAGAGCAAAAGAATGTAACCGTTTCATTTACAGTAAGAAATAATACTGAATTTGAAGTTGCATATGTAAAATTAGATAATGAACATGAAATGCAAAAAGAGGGCGAACTTCATAAAGTAACAATTCCATATACTCAAACAGGCGATGAAAAAGTTACAATTACAATTTCAGAAGTTAAAATGTCAAATGGAAAGAGAGTAGATTTAAAAGAAGAAACAGTATTTGAAATATTAAAGAAAGCACCAAGTGCAACAAAACCTACATTAACTAAAACAGAAGATGACGATATTATTACAGCAAAATTTGAAATTACAGATGTAGATAACACAATAACAAGTATGTATGCAGAATTAAGAAAAGGTGAAGTTGCAGTTGAAAGCAAGGAAATAACAAGAGAATCTAAAGACGTAACCTTTGATTATAATAGAGCTGGAACGTATAATGTAGTAATTGTAGCAAGCTATGATAGAGCAGATGCAGAAGAACATAATAGCATAGAGATTAGCGAAAAATCTGATGATATAAAGATAGACATAAAAGCAAGTATAGCAAGTAGTATATTATCAACTAAATATCCTGAACAAAATAGAGACATGAAAATCACATATACTATAACAGATAACACAGACGAAGAAATAACCGCTATTGATATGGCTGCAAAAGGAAGTAATACAAAATACGAAGGTGAAAAGCTTATTAAAGAAAGTGATGATGTTTATAGCGTTGTTTATAAAACACCATCTAACCCAGGAAAAATTAATTTAGAGGCAATTAAATTATATTATGGAAATGTTGAAATTGAAGTTGAACAACCAGATACTATAGATGTATTAAAAAGAAGACCTTATGTAAGATATACTGATGAAACATTTGAGATATTCTACGATTATAATAAAGGTACTGTATCAGTCCTATTTACAACAGTAGATCCAGATGATGCTGTTTTAAAAGATGAAGATGGACAACCTCAAAAAGGAATGGTAACATTTGCAGGATTTTTAGATGAAAATGATGATCCAAATCCTACATTTAATATGGGAGAAACTAAATTAATTACATTTAAAGGTGTACCACAAAATAAAGTGTACATGATACATATATATTCAGCTCCATATGATTTAGATTCAAATCCAAATGATAACGAAAATCACTATGACAAACATTATGATTCATCACTTTTATTAATAAGATGTGGAGCGTTTGTAGGACTACCATCACGTCTTAATGTAGAAAATTTGAAGATAAAAACAGATGAGCAAGAAGATGCAAAACAATTAAAGTTAAATGAAGAATTTAAAATATCATTTACAGCAGATGTAATACCAATAGATTCTAAATATGAAAGGGAATATCATGCAGAATATATTCGCATAGAAGGTGAAGGAACTGAACATGAGAGGACTTACAGATTAGAGAAAAATGATAAAACGTATACTACTATAAATAAAATAAAGGGATTTAATACTGCAGGTACTCAAAATATAAAAATTGAAAGTATTATATTAAATAATGGCGAAATAATACCAATGACAGATAAAATAATTCAAGTAGAGGTTCAGGAAGAAGAAATTTAGTAAGTGACATAAAAAGAAGTGATTACTTTTGTAGTCACTTCTTTATTGTTAATTGTAAACATAATTGAGCTAAAATACTAGATTTTTAATAGTTTATGTGATATAATATAGGTATTCTAGTAATAACTAGAGTGTATATTCCTTTTTTCAAAATTAAAATGCAACTGTTGTAAAATCATTATTTTAAGGAGGAACGCATGAACGACGTAGATTTTCTGTTGGAACGTGTAAAAGAGCTTGTGGAAGAGTACAGCAAAGATGAAAAAGTACAAAAGGAATTCTGCGAAAAAGTGGAAAAGCTTTATTTTGCAGAAGGACAAACAGAAGATCAATATGATGAAGAAATAGCATCATGGAGAAAGAAAATGCCAGAGTTAACAAAAGATATGGTAAAGCTAGTTGATGAGGGAGACTTTGGATATGATGATGAAGTTGTAATTAAGGTCACAAATTCTGATGACGAAAGACTTAATCGTTTGTATTCAATAGTACTTATTAGTAAGCTAACAAGAGATTTATTTTATACACCAGAAATTCTTTTTATGGACCCAATTGAAATAAGTGATAGGGATGGTTCAAAGGGATGTATATATTTCTGGTTTGCAGAGTGAAATTTATGTAGTAGCTAGAAAAAAACTTCCTTGTGAAATACAAGGAAGTTTTTTTGGGTTTCATAATGCATATTATGTTTGCTTGACAGCAAAGCCAAAATAGTATTATCATATATAAAAAGGTAGTAAGGGGAAAAAATGAATATTTTAGTAGCAATAAATGGTCAATATATAAAGCAATTAAATGTTTTATTAAATTCTATACAAAAATCAAATAAAGATGAGAATTTTAGCGTGTATATTTTTAATAAAAATTTAAGTAAAGAACAAATAGAAGAAATAAAAAATGGTTTGGATTTAAATAAATTTTGTATAAATGATATAAAATTGAATGAATCAAAATTTGATAATTTATTAGTACGTGAGCAAAGATATCCAGTAGAAATATATTTTAGAATTTTTGCAGTAAAATATTTACCTAATGATATAGATAGAATTTTATATTTAGATGCTGATACGTTAGTAATAAATAAACTAGATGAATTATACAATATGGATTTTGAAGGAAATTACTTTATAGCAGCAACTCATGTAAAAAAAGTAGTTCATAAGTTTAATGAAATAAGATTAGGAATAGACGAGAATAATCCGTATATAAATACAGGGGTTCTTTTAATAAATTTAAAGGAATTAAGAAAAATAAAAATTGAAAAAGAAGTAATAGATTTTATGCAAAAGAATAGCAAAAAATTGTTATTACCTGACCAAGACATAATTAATGCAATGTATGGAAATAAAATTAAACTTGTAGATGATTTAAAGTATAATTTAGGAGATAGAAATTTAAACTTATATAATTTGAACAATCCTAAAAAGAAAATTGGTATTAAGTGGATTTGCAAAAATACCATAATTATTCACTATTTTGGTAGAAACAAGCCATGGAACAACGGCTATGTGGGTAGATTAGGCTGTTTCTATAATAAGTTTGTAAATCGATTAGAAAACCAAACTGATCATAAAAAAGTTTTAATTTTATCATGTGGAACAGGTGGAGGTCATAACACAGCAGCAAAGGCAATACAAGAAGAATTACTTGCTAGGAATATAGAAACAGATTTTAAAGAATATTTAGAAATTATTAATCCTAAACTAAAAGATTCAATTAATAATTTATACATAAGGTCTACAAATAAAAGTGGAAGGATATTTAAAAAAGTATATAGTTTAGGGAAAATTTATGAAAAAACTAAATTAAAATCGCCAGTATATGTTTTAAATAGTTTAAATAAGCAGAAACTTTATAAATATATAAAGGATAACAAATATAATTTTGTTATCACTACCCATTTATTTGCAGCTCAAGCATTAACTGCTATAAAGAAAGAGCATCATATTCATTTTATGCAGGTTGCTACAGACTATGTAAGCATACCATTTTGGGAAGAAACTAATCCAAATTATTTTATTATTCCAAATAAAGAATTAGAATCAGATTTTTTGGAAAAAGGTATAAAAAAACAAAAGTTAGTGGCTATTGGTATACCTGTAATGAAACAATTTAGAGAAGAATATAATAAGGAAGAAATTAAAAAACAATTAAATTTAGATGTTAATAAAAAATATATTTTGATTTTAAATGGAAGCATGGGCTTTGGAAATGTGCAAGAAATAGCCAAAGAATTATTAGAAAATATTAAAGATGCTACTTTTATTATTGCATGTGGCAATAATAAAAAATTGTTAGATTACCTTAAAGATGAATATAAGAATAATAGCAGAATTATAGCACTTCCATATACAAATAATTTAGGTAAATATATGGCAAGCTCTGAAATTATATTAAGTAAACCAGGTGGACTTACAACTACAGAAGTAGCAACAATGAGAAAACCATTGATTCATATAATGCCTATACCAGGCTGTGAAAACTATAATGCCAACTTTTTTGATGAAAGAAAAATGTCTATAAAGTGTGATAATATAGAACAAGTGGTAAAAAATACAAAGAAGTTAATTGAAAATCAAGTTTTACAAAAGCAGATGATAGAAAATCAAAAGAAGTATATAGCAGAAGATACTTGTGAAAAAATAGTAGATATTGTTATAAAAGAATTAAATAGAGGTAATAAGTAATGGAAAAATATTTAGAACAAGAGGATATGGAATTAGCAGAAAATGAAGACATAATTCATATGTATGAGCCATTAGAAGTACATATAGATGAAAATTACAAATATATTAATGATGGCAAAATCTTTTCATTTTTTTCTAATTTACTATATTATGGGTTAGCTATTCCTGTTTTAGCAATTTTAGATAAAATAGTATATGACTTAAAAATAGAAGGAAAAGAAAATATTAAAAATTTGCAAACTGGAGCTATAAGTGTGTCTAATCATGTTTTGATTTTAGATTGTACAATGATAGGTTTGGCGTTTGGGTTTAAAAAAGTATATTTTACAACAAGAGAAGGAAGTTTTAAAATTCCTTTTGTAAGAAAATTAATAAAATTATTAAGAGCAATACCAATTCCAACAGATATAAAGAACAGAGAATATTTTACAAAACAATTAAATCAAGCATTACAAAATGGTAAAATATTACATTTTTATCCTGAACAAGCATTGTGGCCATATTGTGATAGATTAAGAAATTTTAAAAATGGTGCTTTCAATTTTGCAATAAATAATAAAGTTCCAGTTGTTCCAATAGTAATTACTTTTAGAAAGCCAAAAGGAATAAGAAAATTATTCAAAAAGAAAAATGATGTTACGGTAAAAATATTAAAACCAATAAAATGTGAAGATGAAGAAAATAAAAAAGAGAGTATAGAAAAATTAAAAGAACAAGTACATAAAGCTATGGAAGTAAGTAAGAATAATCAATATGAGCCTTTGCAGAAGGTAAGAAAGGAATGAAATATATAATGGAAAAAATTAAAGGACTTTTTCAAAAAGATATAGATACTATTAAATTTAAATTTGACAGAGAAAAACTGAAGGTATTTTTTGTTACAATAATAACATTTATGGTAGTGCACTTTTCATTATATGCATTAATGATAACAGGACCAGATACTTTAATTAATAGTATTTATCATACTGCAAATGTATGGGAAGTGCAACTTTTAAGATTTGGATTATGTGCTGTACAAATGTTAAAAGGATTTCTTGTATCTCCGGTATTATCTACATTAATTTGTAGTGTATTGTTAGGTATAACTAATATTTTAATTATTGATATTTTCAAAATAAAAAATAAATATTTTAAATATTTGCTAGCAATTATTTTGGCAGTGGCACCAAATATATCAGCAACATTAACATTTTTTTATTGCTCTGATGCATACATATTAGGTTTTCTTTTAGCAACATTAGCAGTTTTTCTTGTAAGAAAATATGAAGATAAAAAATGGATAATATTTGTAAGTAGTTTCTTAATTGCTATTTCTATGGGAATGTATCAGACATATTTATCTGTAACAATGGTGTTGTGTGTAGCTACATTAATAATGGATGTATTAAATAATGTAGAAAAAAACAGAATATTTAAAAATATTTTTAGATATATACTGATGGGAGTAATAGGAGTTGTGGGATTTTATGCAATATCACAACTAGTATTAAAATTATCTGGTTTGCAAGCTGCTAATTATAGTGGGGCAAATAAAATAGGTTTTGAAACTTTACTAACTGCTCCAAGCTTAATTCCTCAAGCATATCAAAGCTTTTTTAATTATTTCTTCAATGATAACATGATACCAAATACAATTTGGGGTACTAACGTATTTTATATTATAATATTTGCGATTATGTTTGTTTCTATAATATATATTGTTATGAAAAATAAGGTATATAAAAATGTTGCTAATTTTATAATTTTATTAATTTCAATAGCAATAGCTCCTATATGTTTTGGAATAATAGAAATAATAGTTCCAGATGTAGATATACATATATTAATGGCATGTTCAATGATATTGGTATTTCCAGTATTCTTTAAGATATTAGAGTTATTGCCTAAAGCTACTATTTCAAATGTATTAAAATATATAGTAATTGGTTGCAGTTTAATAATTACTTGGATTTATATATGGCAAGATAATGCATCATACAATGGAATTTATTTAATGCAAAATCAAACTGTGGCAACCGCAAATAGAATAGTAACAAGAATTGAAGGATTAGATGATTATACCCCTGAAATGCCAGTTCTACTTCTTGGAGGATTAGAAAATAATGAATATTTAAATAGATATAATACAGATGTAGATGCTAATAAAACTTTTGCTAGAAGTTGGGGATTTATTTCAGATACATCAACAGTTTGGTGGGGAAACTTGGATAGTTGGTATAAGCTGCTTTATGAATATGTAGGAGTAAATT
Organism: uncultured Clostridia bacterium; assembly: GCA_947626235.1. Taxonomy (GTDB): domain Bacteria; phylum Bacillota; class Clostridia; order TANB77; family CAG-508; genus UMGS1663. The sequence goes on from CANQRI010000024.1 coordinate 16,595, forward strand.
TAAATTTAGTAAGCGAATGGGAAAGTGGCGATGTATTCAAAACAGATGAATATAAAAATATGACTTATTATCCAGAAAAAGATAGTATAACAATAATAAATGGTACTGTTGTTGTAAAATTGAGTGATTGATAATATATGTAAAAATAAAATAGTAGAAAATGGTATGGCATAATAATGAATGTTGATAAAAATAAATCTGCTTTTATGTTATTATTTTAAAAGAAAAATATTAAAACTTTCAATAAATTTTCAATGTTTGAGTAATATAATGTCATAGAAAAGGAGGAGCAAACTTTATGAAAATACTAATTATAGAAGATGAATATAGTCTAGCAGATGCAATATCAGAAACACTAAAAAAAGAAAATTTTATGACTAATATTATTACAGATGGAGAAGAAGGAGAAAATGAGGCATTAACGGGCGTTTATGATTTAATTTTGTTAGATATAATGTTACCAAACAAAGATGGCTTCAAAATACTAGATAGCTTACAAAAAGCAAAAGTAGAAACACCTGTTATTATATTAACTGCAAAATCAGAAATTTATGATAAATTAAATGGACT
>CANQRI010000025.1 GCA_947626235.1 uncultured Clostridia bacterium
ATAAATTCTACAATTAAAATTGTAAATACTGTTTTAAATATTTGTTCAATAACTTGTGAGTTTGCAGTTGCTTTCATTGTTTCTCTTCCATTAAAAAATCCTCTAAATACTGATATTATTGTTACAAAAAATATTGCTGGAGATAGTGACACTAAACTTAACTCTGCTTCTGGTATTTGCAATAAATTTCTTGAAATATACCCTGCACCGAAAAATAGTATTAATGTTCCACATAAACCTATTACGGAAAATGTTGCTAGTGCTATTTTAAAAATTCTATGAGCACCCCTATAATCTCCTTTTGCTGTTCTTTCAGAAACTAATTTTGCTACTGCATTTGGCACCCCCGTAGATGATAGCGTAAGTAGTAATGCATATATTGAAAAACCTGCACTATATATTGCATTGCCTCTGTCGCCAAACCCTTCTTTATTTGTTAAATACCACTTGTATATTAACCCTATAATTTTTATTAAAACCTGTGAAAACATAAGAGTTGCTACACCCTTAATAAAGCTCTCTTTTCTTATTTTTTTATGTTTTATAATTTTATCACCTACTTTTGCAAAATATCAATTATAACATTCTTCATCATACTTGTTACAAATTATAACTTTTTCTCTATACTTTTTATTAAAATTTGCTTAAAACACTTGTAATTTTGGAGATTTTGTAAGATAATATATATGTATTATTATATATTTGAAAGCGGTGAAAATTTTGAAATTAATAGATAAGTTTTTAAAATTTTTAAAAACAGACAGAAATACATTTGCCACATATATATTAACTTTACTATCTATCTATTTTGTGGTAGATAGAGTTGTTGAAATTCTATTTATGATATTTACAGGTACGTCTATATCATATTGGCATCCTTTAATGTATACTTTCGCAATCGCATGCCCTATATTTGCATTTTTATTTTGCTTTGCATCAAAATTTGTAAAATCAAATATGGATAAAAGTACCTTTTTTAATTTATATGTAATTGCACTTTATATAATTACTATTTCAATGGTAATTCAATATGTAAACGCTGGGCTTTGGATTGGTCTTATGTCTGTTCCTAATTATAAAACGATTGTTATGGAGTTTCCAGAGCTTATAAGGCCTGCTTTTTCAGCCATTGCATTTTACTTACCACTCGCCACAGTACCACTATTATTTAAGTTCTTACATAACAAAGTTGGCGATACAAGGCTTTTACAAGAATCTATTTGGGATTACCCTGGAATTAGTTTATCTCATTCTAAAGAAGGTACAGGAGCTTATGCTTGTGAAACCTATCTTACAATAGATAAAGAAACTGGTAAAAAAGCAATTATTCCTGAAAATAGTAGGTTTTATCAACTACTCGTAGTTGGTCCATCAGGTTCTGGTAAAACTTCTCTTGTATTTGAACCTATTATTGCGCAAGATATTGACAAAAAGTATTTCTTTAGAAATATAGCAAAGGAAATGGGCTATACTGCTATAAAAACTGGAATTGCAACTTTAAATTGTCCTTACACAAACGAATATATTAATCAAAATTTCAGTTTAAATATGATTTCACCTGTAGAATCAAAATTAGACTTATATAATGCATATATGAAGAAAATGATTTTAGGTAACTCTGGAAATGGCTACATATATAAAGATTTAGGTTTAACTTATGTTTCTCCAGACTATGAAACTATTGGTCATATGATAGAAGTAGCAAAATGCCATAATATGTCTTACAACATTGTAGATCCAAATAATCCAAACTCAATAGGGTTAAATCCTTTTATATACGATAATCCTATTCATACAGCTAATGTAATTAACTATGTATTAAAATCAATGTTCCAAAGAACAGTTGATAATACAGAAAAAGTTTACATGGAAACCACTACCTCTGATGCCATTGAGAATTTGTGTATTTTCTTAAAAGGTGTCTTCCCTACTCTAAATTCTGGAGATAGTGACTACTTACCAAACTTGGAAGATATATTAGGAATATTAACTGACTTTAGCAAAGTTCAACAAATGTGTGAAAAAGTAATTGCAGAATTTCCTGAATTAGCAGAAAAATACAAGGCTCAAATATTATACTTTAAAAACCATTTCTACGAAGATGGAAAAAGAAGAAGTGAAACTGAAAAATATATACAACATGCAACAAATACTATAAATAGTTTATTAGAATTTCCTGGTGTAAAAAATATTTTATGTAATAGAACTCAAAATATAAATTATGATAATGCTTTAGCTAATGGAGAAATTACTTTTGTATGTACTAGAAGAGGCGATTTAGGCGCAGGAGTTCACAAATCATTTGGCTTATTCTTCTTACAATTAATGCAAAATTCAGTTTTAAGAAGACCAGGCAATGAAAACACTAGAATACCACACTTCTTATATATAGATGAATTTCCAGAATTTATATCAAGTGGTACAGAAGCAATATTTACTTTATACAGAAAATATCGTGTAGGAACTACAATTTCATCACAAACACTAGCACAACTTGGTAAATCAGATGAAAAATATAAACAAACTGTATTGGCAAACTGTATTAACAAAATTGTATTTGGTAACAATACCATCGAAGAAAATGAATGGTGGGCTAAAGAATTCGGAAATGTTAGAACATGGAAATTTAGCAACACTTATGATACATCTAAAACAGAGTATGACCCTAAATACGGTAATATAGCATGGGATTGGAAATCACACTTTGTTGCGGATAAAATTCGTTCTTTACCATTTAAATCATGTGCATACAAGTACAGAACTAATACTGGTGGAATATTTGTTGGTGAAGGAAAATTAGACTTTATGCCAGCTAAATATAAAGAACAAAAAGAAGATAAATTCTATAGTTTTGATAAAGTTTCAAATGGAATTTCAGATGAAAAAATTTCTCATAGTAAAAAGGTTAATAAAAATTCTTCTGTATCAAACGATATGGCAGATGAAATAGATCCAATAAAAACAGATACCTCTGATTTAAATTTATTTGATAATGATGATGCAATTATAATTAACTTAAAAAGAGGAGAAAAGAATTAAACTATTAAACTATTAGGGACGTTGTTAAATAGTTTAGCAAGCTAAACTATTTAACAACGTCCCTAATAGTTTAATGAGTTTAATTAGTAATTATATCCCAAGTAACTTTACTTCTACATCTTGCATTTTATATTTTTTAGTAGTCTCATCTAATTTAAACTCTGTTAAAGTTTTATCTAATGTTTCCTTATTTTGTCTTAAATCTGTTGAGAAATATAATTTAATTTTTGATATCTCTACCCTATTTACCACTATAGTTTTAAATGTTTCTGCCATGTGTTTATCATCTTCGCATATAAAAATTAATTGTGGCATTGATGCAAAACCTGAATCTCCTGGTACAAAATTATCATAAAAATCTTGATATAATCTCATTTTTTCTACTAATTTCTTTTCCCAGTCTTCTTCACGCCTTACTACCTCAAAAAGAAATTGTATTGCTTTTTTATTTTTAGTAAGTTTAACACTTCCTCCAGAAGCCTTAAATACTTTTCCTGCTTGTTTTGCTGTAATTGCTGGCTTTGGAACATATGAATCAAAAGCCTTTACTTTTCTTAAATATGCAATTATCGTTTGGTTTCCTGCTAGCCTCTTTTTAATCATTGGAACAGGCTTTGTATTGTCGGTAGGTTGCCACTTACATTCTACTTCTTTTGAGTTTAATAAATATTTACCCATCTTCTCCAAACAATAAATTCTATAAATTCCTTTTCCATCTTCTGAACTAAAATAATATCTAGTTAATATTTTAGATTTTACAAGCTGTTCCAATTTATTATTTAGCTTATCTTGAGATTTTATATCTTCTCCCTTCCATTGTAGCAATTGAAATATTTGCCTTGAAGTAATAAACTCAAATTCATTAACTATTTCTAATATTTTAAAATGAATATCTGTTATATGACCTATATTTATTTTGTGTATAATTTGGTTCATTGATACATATCCGTCTTTACCATCAAAAGTTTTTATTTCACCTTCTCTAATTGCAAAAGGTGATACTTCTGCTTTTATTTCGTTATCTTCTACCATAAATTCTACCTCCCAAAAGACATTTGTCTTTTTAAACTATTAATAATTTTATTTTCTTTTTCTCTGGAATTATTTTTCGAACGAATACATTTACCTCTTGCCCATATTCGACATTTTCTTTATATTCTGCAAGACCAACTAAATTTGGCATTAACTCTACAAATATTCCATTTTTATTTTTTTCTGTTTCTCTTACTATACCTGATACAACAGAGCCTTCCTCGATTTTCTTTGCGTTTTCTTCCCACGTTCCCAAAAGCTCTTTATATGAAAGTATAATTCTTTTGTTCTCCCTATCTATAGATTTTACCATAATTTCCACTTTTTGTCCAATTTTTAGTCTTTCAGACGGACTTTTTATTCTTGCAACAGAAATATCTTCTATATGTAAAAGCCCTACTATGCCTCCTCCTATCTCTACAAATGCTCCATAAGGCTGAATACTTTTTACTATTCCGTTTACAACGTCACCCTCTTTTAAAGAATCTTTTACCCACTCTAAAGCTTCAGTTCCAACTTCTTTTCTGGATAAAATAAATTTATTATTTGATATTTCATCTTTTACTTTAAATTGAACATATTTATTAACCTTGCTTACACATATATTAGGCTTTGGAAAACCTGTCTCATCTACATTTACTGCCTCTATTTCATCTCTTGGTATTACGCCTGTTATGTTGTTTCCAAAATCAACATGTAGGTTATAACTATTATCACATTTTTTTACAATTCCTTGTAATATTGTTCCTTTACGCATTGCATTTTCTAAATATTCTTTAGACATTGGTCTAAAATTTTCTTTCCAACCTTCTGGCTCAAATCTTTGGTATTCCACTCTTTTATCTCCTTTTCTTTTGTTTTTATAATTATATATTTAATTATTTTTATTGTAAATAGACTTTTTCAAAATTGTATCTACTTCTTTTTCGCTTAAATACCTCCATTGTCCTAATTTTAAATCTTTTACACCCAAACTTCCTATTTTGCTTCTATGTAAGGCTAAAACTTTTCTTCCAACTGCTTCACACATTTTTCTTACTTGCCTATTTTTCCCTTCATGTATTACAATTTCCAGCCTTGATATATTTTTTTCACTATCAGTTTTCAATATTTTTACTTTTGCTGGTCTTGTTATATACTCTTCTTCCTCATTTAAAATTTTCACTCCATCTCTTAATTTTTGAACTTCCTCATCTGTTATAATACCTTTTAAAGTAACTGTGTAGGTTTTCTCAATTTCATGTTTTGGGTGAGTCACTTGGTATACAAAATCTCCGTCATTTGTTAAAATTAACGCTCCAGAGGTATACATATCTAGTCTTCCTACTGGCACCACTCTTTCTTTTACCTTTACTAAATCTATCACGGAATCTCTATTAAATTGATCTTTAGCCGTTGTTACATAGCCTATAGGCTTATTTAACAATATATATACTAAATTATTTTGAATTTTAACCTCTTTATCTTCAAACTCTACTTTATCTTTATTTGGTACAATTTTAGTTCCTAATTCTGTTACAATTTTACCATTTACTTTTACTTTTCCTTGTACAATTAATTCTTCAGCCTTTCTTCTTGAAGCAATCCCTGCTTCTGCTAAATATTTTTGTAATCTAATTTCTTCCAAAAAAATCCTCCTTGTCTGTAAAATATTAATTTATATTTTTATTTAGTAACATTTTGTGGGGACCAACAAATTATAGATTGTTAACAAATTTTATGCATATAAAATTTGTGTTACAAGCTATTATGCAGTTGGGAGTTAATAAATAAAAATATAAATTAATATTTTACATTAACAATTTTGTTTTTCTAAATCATTCAAAATATCTTTAAAATACTGTGGTAAATCTGCCTCTAACTTCATTACTTTATTAGTAGTTGGGTGTTTAAACTCTAGCTTTTGTGCATGTAAACATTGACCTTCTACTCCCCATTTATTTTTGCCATTAGAATAAACTGAATCACCAACAACCGGATAGCCTATTTCAGATAAATGCACTCTTATTTGATGAGTTCTACCTGTTTCTATATTTACCTCTAATAAAGTATAATTATCATACCTTTTTAAAACTTTAAAGTGAGTAATTGCCTCTTTTCCATTCTTATTCACTGCCATCTTTTTCCTATCTTTTGTACTTCTTCCAATAGGCATATTTATAGTAGCTTCATTTTCTTTAACTACTCCTCTTACTAGTGCAATATATGTTTTTTTAACCTCATGATTTTTTATTTGCTCACTTAAATTAATATGAGCTTTATCATTTTTAGCTACAATTAATAAGCCAGATGTATCTTTATCTAACCTATGTACTATTCCTGGTCTTATTTCTCCACTTATTCCTGAAAGACTATCTTTACAAATTGCCATTATTGCATTTACTAAAGTTCCATCTGGGTTGCCATTGGCAGGATGAACTACTAACCCCTTTGGCTTATTTACAACTATAATATCATCATCTTCATATATTACTTCAATTGGAATATCCTGTGCCTCAAGTGATATTTCCTTTGCTGGCTCTAACTCTATTTGTATTTTATCTCCTACTTTTACTTTATATGAAGGCTTTTCTATTTTTCCATTTATAGTTATTTTATTATCATCTAAAAGACGCCCTACTGCAGTTCTAGATATGTCTGTATTTTTACTTATAAAAGAATCTAACCTTATATTATCCTCATCTACAATTATTTGTTTATTCATTTTACCCCGTAATTTTCCTTTCTTTACTTTTATTTGATTCTTTTGCATTTGCTTTTTTCACTTATTTTTATTAGTTCCATTGTCACATTTACTTTTATTGGCACTTCGTTCTCTATTTTAGCTTATTTATTTGCTTTTCTTTCTTTTTTACTTTTAGGCTCATTTAAATCTACTTGTTCTTTCCTCTTTTCTCTAGTAAACTGTCCACTTTGTATTTTTGAAAAGTCTATAAATGTGCAAATAGCAAACAATAACAAACCTACAATTATAACACAATCTGCTATGTTAAATATAGGAAATCCATTTATTATATTTCCTATATCTATATAATCCACAACGCCTCCATAAAAGACTCTATCTATTAAATTACTTGCTCCACCTGCTAACACCATGCTCATATACACTGTTCTTTTAATATCTATGTTATCAAATTGCCTTATTACAAACAGTACAAGTATAACCATTACGAAAATATCCATGGCAATAGTTGAAAGTATATTATCTTTGTTTACTCCAAGTGCTACACCTGTATTTTGATGATATGTCAAATTAAAAATCCCCAAACTTAAATCTTGCTGTGCAAAATTATTCATTGCCACAATTTTTATAGCTTGATCAATTCCTAATATAACTAATATTATTACAATAATTAAAATTACTTTTTTCTTCATATTCCTCCTAATCATCTGCAACTAATCTTTCGTAAATTACAAAATTGTCATCTTTATATAATTGTTTATAATCATCATTTCTTGATAAAAATAAATTCAATTTTGCGTTGTTTACACACAATACATGTGTAATATCATATTCTTTAAATTTATTTTCATAATATGTACCTATTGTAGATATATTAATGTAGTCAGAGAATATATCTCTTCCCTCATATTTTCCATCTGCATTCTTAGTTCCATTATATTCAGGAGCATATAAATCTGCTCTAGAATCTATAAATACTGGAATTCCTCTAAATAGTAAATAGCTTCCATAATTATATTCATTATATAATCTCATGTTTTCCATGTCTAAATTTTCTATAATCCATGTCGCTGCAGATACAGGGTATGATGCTGTATTTATGAATTTTTGATTTCTTTTAGGATAAAATATTGTTAACGAAATAGTACATATAAGTGCTATTAAACATATATTTCCTAGTACTTTTGTAGAAAAATATTCTTCTACCTTTTTGTATGCATTTTCAGCATATTTTCTTATTAGCTGAGCCACCAGCTTTTCAAATATAAATCCACCTATTACCAATAATAATGCCACTTGCCTTCTCGACATAAATGCCATAAATACTAAACCTGCAAGCATAAATACATCACTTAATTTTATTTTTGCATCTGTAAATATTAGTATAAGTAAAAATAGGGTTAATACAAACATCGTTTGCTTATCGTTATATAATGTTAATGGTAAATGTTCATTTATACTCTGTGTAGTATTTCCTTCCATTGTTTTTGCTAAATATGTATATGGTGTATCCCCTGCTGGTGAAAGTAAACCTGTGAATACGCATATTACCATAACTAAAACCAGCCACCTTACAGCCTTATTTTTTGTTACTTTTATTTTATATGGATTTTCCCTTAATTTTTCTGTTTTTTGTTGTATTTTTTCTAATTTATTTTTTTCATTTTGTACAATTTCTTCTTGCTTCTCTATTGCATCTTTTATATTTTTTTCTTGCTTTCCTACTTCAACATTTACTTCATTTTCCACATTTGCTTGTTGCACTTCTATTCCATCTTCCGTTTTTTCATTTATGTTAGCATATTTCTTTTTCAAAACAAATAATTTCACTTCTTTAGCAAGTAATGATAACTGTGCAATTATATGAATATCTACAACAGATACTATTAAATATTCTGCTACATAAGGTAAAAATAGTACGAAGAAAAATGGCCATGTAGCAACATGTGTATTTGCAAGTATTATTGATATTATAACTAAACCTACTAAATATCTTTTCTTTTTGCTCTGTAAAAAATTTTCTATAAACAATACCACTAATGAAAATAATATGTATGAAAGTAGCTGTGCCCTAGCTGCTATGAAATCTTTTAATAAATACATTACTGCTATTGTTATTATAAATGGTATTAAATTACTTTTGGTTAGTTTTACACCTATTCTATATAGTAAAATTCCTAAAATACAAGCCAAAATTATAGTTGATAAATATATAAATAACATACCAAAATCAGTATTATTTATGGTATGTGCTATTTCATAAATAAATGTATTGCCATTTCCCGTAGTGTTTGCTCCTGCTTCTAATATTTCATTTACATTAGCATCCTCTGGCAAATTGTTATACCTTTCCTGTGCTTCTCTTTCTTCTTTAACAAAACTTAAATCTTTCAAAAAAGCACCTACATTATTTCCGGCTTCATATATATAATACATTCCTAAATCATAAGCCCAATGTGGATATGTATATGGCAAATCTTCGTGCCATGAAAAATGGTCTTTCATATCTACACCATTTTGCGAAATAGACTCACCTACTTTTATTGTATAGTATGTATCATTTTGTAATGTTATTGGTGAAATAGCAAAACAAAACACTATTATACACATAATTGCTATTATATTAAAAATTGATTTTTGTTTTTTTGGCTTCATATAAAATTCCATTCCTTTCTTTTTTGGACGGAAGAAAAAATATAAATTTTTTCCTCCGCCCGCAAAGTCCTCAAAATCATTCTTATTATAGAATTTTTGTTGCTTATAGCAAATACTACTAATAAAATTCTTCTCCAGTTAAGGCTTCAAATGCTTCAATGTACTTGGCAGATATAATATCTATTACATACTTTGGAAGCTTGGGAGCAGGTGGCTTTTTGTTCCACTTAATGCTCATCAAATAGTTTCTTAAAAATTGCTTGTCATAACTATCCTGTGGCCTTCCAACTTTATAACTTTCTACTGGCCAAAATCTGCTACTATCAGGGGTTAATAATTCATCTGCTAACACCAAATTACCATTCTTATCTAATCCAAATTCGAATTTGGTGTCTGCAATGATAATGCCTCTGTTTTTTGCATAATCTGCACACATAGAATAAATTTCTATGCTCTTATTTCTAACTTCAGTCGCAAGTTCTTCCCCAATAAGTTTTGCAGTTTGTTCAAAAGAAATGTTCTCATCATGCCCTTTTGTAACTTTAGTTGTTGGTGTAAAAATTGGCACCGAAAGCTTTTCAGACTCTTCAAGACCTTTAGGTAATTTAATACCACATATTGTACCATTTTCTTTGTAGGTTTCCCAGCCAGAACCAGTGATGTATCCACGTACTATACACTCGATAGGAAGTATTTTAAGCTTCTTCACCAACATACAGCACCCTTCGTATTCATCATACTGTAATTCTCTCGGCATATCTGCATCTCTTATAGAAATTTTATGATTTGGAATAACTTCTTTGGTGAAATCAAACCAAAATGCAGATAACCTGTTTAAAATACTACCCTTAAACGGAACCATGTCAGGCATAACAACATCAAACGCTGAAATTCGGTCTGATGTTACTAATACCAAATAGTCCCCCACATCATAAATATCCCGAATCTTTCCTTTGCCAATTTGCTTCATCGCTCTCTCCTTGCTCTCTCCTTTCAAAAGTATTTGCTTTATACTCATTAATACTTTGAGTATATTCTAAAGCGTTCATTATTAAAGTAATGTTATTTTATCACCTTTTATGTAATTAGTAAAGAAGGGGACGGAGAAAAAATTCCGGAAATCGGGGACAGAGGAAAAATTTAGATTTTTTCCTCTGTCCCCGATTTCCGGAATTTTTTCTCCGTCCCCGTTTTAAGATTTTAATATTCTTATTGAATTTAAAACTGTAAGCAAACTAACTCCTGTATCTGCTACAACGGCAAGCCACATTGGTGCTATGCCTACAACTGCAAGTACTAAAACAATAGCTTTTACTAATAAAGAAAATGCTATATTAAATTTTACTATTTTCATTGTTTTTCTAGCCACTTCTATTACACTTGGTATTGTACTTATTTTATTAGAAATTAATATTCCGTCTGCTACAGAACTTGCTATTTCTGTGCCTTCTCCCATTGCTACTCCAAAGCTAGCCCCTGCTAAAACAGGGCTATCGTTTATTCCATCACCTATAAATATAACTTTTCCCTTATGCTTTATTTCTCTTACTTTTTCCAATTTTTCATTTGGTAATAATCCTGCACAAAACTCTGTTATACCTACCTGCTGTGCTATTTTTTCAGCTGATTTTTCGTTATCTCCTGTTAACATTATAACTTCTTTTATTCCATGCTTCTTCATATTGCTTTTTAAATTTTCTAGCCCTTCTCTTACTTCTTCTTTTAATGTTACATAGCCTTCTATTTCTCCATCTACTACTAAATAAATTGCATTTTTTACTAATTTATCATATGTTACATCATACTTTTCTAATAATTTTTCATTTCCAAATAGTACGTCTTTTCCTTCTATTTTTCCATATAAGCCATGACCTGATATTTCTTCATAGTTATCTACTCTCTTGCTTATTTTTGCATCTTTCTTTTCTGCCTCTTTTACTATTGCTGTTGATATTGGATGATTTGAATTTTTTTCTAAATTGTACATGTATTGCACCATTTCTTTTACTGGCATTTTTCCTTCTGCAACTAATTTATCAACCTGCATTTTTCCTGTTGTTATTGTACCAGTTTTATCAAATGCCACATATTCTGCCTGTGCTAAATCCTCTATATGCTTTGTACCTTTTATTAACATACCTTTTTTAGAAATTCTTCCTACACATGAGAAAAATGCAAGTGGAACTGATATAACTATGCTACATGGGCATGATGCAACTAAAAATACTAACGCCCTTCTTAACCAAATAAGAATATCTTGATTAAATAATATTGTTGGCAATAAACCTATAATCATTGCTACTACCATTATAGCTGGTGTATATGCTTTTGAAAATTTAGTTATGAAATTTTCAGTTTTACCTTTATTGTTTGTGGCTTCATATACTAAATCTACTATTTGTGAAGCTGTTGAATTTTCTAAATCTTTTGTTACTATGCATTTTAAGCTACCCGTTAAATTTATTTCTCCTGATAATAAGTTATCATTTCCACTTACTCTTTGTGGTTTACTCTCTCCTGTAATATTTGATGTATCTAGCGTTGATTCTCCATCTATAATTTTACAGTCTAAAGGTACTATTTCTCCTGGTTTTATTAAAATCATATCTCCTGGTTTTGCTTTTTTAGCACTAACTACTGTTACATCACCATCTTTTAAAATATTTACATTTTGTGGCTTTATTTCTACTATATTTCTTATACTTTTATTTGAATTTTCTACTGCTTTATCTTCTAAAAATTCCCCTAATGCAAATAGCAATACTACCATTGAACTTTCAACAAAATCACCTAATACAAATGCAGAAATAACCGCTATTGTCATTAATGTTTCTTCTTCAAAATTAAATGTAAAAAGTCCTTTTAATCCGTTTATTAATAGTTCATAACCAGAAATGCCTATAACTGCTATATATATGTACATTTTATATGGTTCCAATAATGGTATAAACCCTATTATGAATAATATTACTGAAATTATATATAATATTATATCAATTTTTGAAGTTCCTTCTTCATGGCTATTTAACTCTTTCTCTTTATGACCCTCTTTGTGTTTGTGAAGATGCTCTTTCATCATTTTTCCTCCTTTATATGTTCTAATGCCATCCTAATTATTTTATCTACATGGTCATCTTTTAAACTATAAAATACTTGCTTTCCTTCTTTTCTGTACTTTACAAGTTTACTATTTCTTAACATTTGTAATTGATGCGACACGTTTGACTGTGTTAAATTTAATAATTCACATAGATCGCACACACATAATTCGTTATTTAAAATTGCACATATTATTCTTAACCTCGTGGAATCTGAAAATAATTTAAACATATCTGCCATATCTATTATTTCTTCTTCACTTGGCTCCGTTTTCTTAACCTCATTTATTTGATTATAATGAGGACAATTTTCCCCACATATATAATTTAAATTTATTTTTTCCATATCTTCCCTCTTTCACTATGTATTCATAGTCTTTATATGAATATATGATTACTTATTCATATATTAACACTACTATTTCTTGTTGTCAAGAGGGACGGAGAAAAAAATCCGGAAAATGGGGACGGAGAAAAAAATCCAGATTTTTTCCTCCGTCCCCATTTTCCGGATTTTTTTCTCCGTCCCCGTTTCTTATTTAGTTTTTTTCTTGGCAGTTACTTTTCTTTTTCTAGTTGTTCTTTTCTTTGTTTCTATATTTACATTATCCTCTGGACTCCATTTCTCGCCCTTTTTAGGTTTATTCCATGAAATATAATTACAACTTTTAGGATTATTTTCACAAATATAATAATTTTTCCTTCTTCTTGTTTTTCTAACTTGTACCTTTCCCCCACATACAGGGCATGGAACATCTATAGTTTCATAAATTGGTTTTGCATTTCTACATTCTGGATACCCTGGACATGCTAAAAATTTTCCATACTTACCATATTTAATAACCATCATTCTTCCACATTTTTCACAAGGTACATCTGATACTTCATATTCTAACTGTACATGTTCTAATTCTTTCTCAACTTTGTCCAATGTTACTTTAAATGGAGCATAAAAATCTCTAATAACTTGTTTCCATTGTTGCTTGCCTTCTGCAACGTCATCAAACTGTTCTTCTATTTTTGCTGTAAATTCAACATTTATAACATCGCTAAAATTTTCTACTAATAGCTTATTTACCACTCTTCCTAGGTCTGTAGGCTTTAATTGTTTTTGCTGTTTTTCTATATATCTTCTTTCTAAAATGGTTGTTATTGTTGGAGAATAAGTACTTGGTCTTCCTATTCCCTTTTCCTCTAATGCTTTTACTAAACTTGCCTCTGTATACCTTGCTGGTGGCTCAGTAAAGCTTTGCTTTGGCTCTAACTTCTTTTCAATTACTTCTTGATTTATTTCTAATTCTGGAATTACGGTATCTTCGTTCAAACTTCCTTTTTTACTTGAATCAGTTTGTTTTGAATCATCAGATTCAACATATAAAGTCATAAAACCTGCAAATTTAAGAGTCTGTCCATTTGCTTTAAAGTTATATTCATTTGCTTTTATATCTACAGCAACTGTATCATATACTGCTGCTGACATTTGGCTTGCTATGAACCTATTGTATATTAATCTATACAATTTATATTGATCAGGTGTTAATGAATCCTTAATACTTTCTGGTGTTAATTCTATATATGTTGGCCTAATACCTTCGTGTGCGTCTTGTGCATCTTTGTTGCTTCTATAATACCTATTTTCATAATAATTTTCGCCATAAGTTTTATATATATGTTTTTTAGCAGCTGCCCTTGCTTCTTCTGAAATTCTTGTTGAATCTGTTCTCATATATGTTATTAATCCAACAAAACCTTGACTTTGCACAGATACACCTTCATATAAGCCTTGTGCAACAGTCATTGTTTTCTTTAATGTAAAACCTAACTTCCTTGATGCCTCTTGTTGCATTGTACTTGTTGTAAATGGTGGCGCTGGTGTTCTTTTCTTTTCGCTTTTTTTAACATCTGTTACAATATATTTTGCTTTATCAAGTCCCTTTAAAATTACATCTAACTCCTCTTTTGAATGTATATCTAATTTTTTCTCATTTTTACCGTAAAAATGAGCATCAAAAGTACTTTTAGACTTTTCATCTAAAAGTGTTGCATATATATTCCAATATTCTTCTGGTATAAATTTTTCTATTTCTTCTTCTCTATCTACTATAAGTTTTACTGCTACAGATTGCACTCTTCCTGCAGATAGACCTCTTTTTACCTTTTTCCATAAAACAGGACTTATTTTATAACCAACTATTCTATCTAATACTCTTCTTGCCTGTTGAGCATCTGTAAGATTCATATCTATTTTTCTTGGATGTTTCATGGATTCCTGCACGGTTTCTTTTGTTATTTCGTTAAAAGTTACTCTACATATTCTATCTTCTGGAATACCTAATATGTAAGCTAAATGCCATGCAATAGCTTCCCCTTCACGGTCAGGGTCGGTTGCAAGATAAACTTCTTTTGCACTGTCTGCATCTTTTTTCAATTCTTTTATTAAGCTTGCTTTTCCTCTTATATTTATATACTCGGGCTCAAAGTCATTTTCTACATTTACCCCTAATTTTGATTTTGGTAAATCTCTGATATGCCCCATTGAAGCAACTACTTTTGTATTTCCACCAAGGAATTTTTTTATTGTATTAGCTTTTGCAGGTGATTCAACTATAATTAATTTATCTGTCATGTTATACTCCTTTTATAAAAATAAAATTATTTCTGAACTGCTTTTATTTCATTATATATCTTTTCCTGTACATTTAAAACTTTAACTTTTTCTGCATTTTTGCCCATCTGCTCTAGACTTTTTTTGTTTTTTACTATATTTTTTATTTCTGAATCTAACTTTTCTGCAGTTAAATCTTTATCTAATATAATTTTAGCAGCTTTAACTTTTTCTAAAACTCTTGCATTATACTCTTGATGATTTTCTGTGGCAAATGGGAATGGTATGAATATTGCTGGCTTTCCTACGTTTGAGACCTCTGTAATTGTCATTGCCCCACTTCTACATACTAATAAATCTGCTGTATTTAATATTTCTTCCATATTATATATGTATGGTACTATTTTAGCATGTAGCATATTATCTATGTTTATACCTTCTTTTTCAAAAGTATCTCTTATTTCTTCATAGCCAGAATTTCCCGTTGCCCATAATATGTTATATTCTTTGTTTTTGTTTTCTTTTATAATTTTTACTAAACTTTCATTTATGCTTTTGGCTCCTTGACTTCCACCATAAGCAAATACTAATGGTAGCTTGTCTTTAAAACCTAGCTTCGTTTTTATTTCTGATTTTTGTTCTTCAGTAATTTGTAGCTTTTGAACCTTCGTTGGAGTTCCTGTAACTACTACCTTTTTAGCTTTTGAAAGCCTTTGCTTTGCTTCTTTAAAACCTGTAAGTATCACATCTGCCTTTTTTGATAACACCTTTACTGCCATACCTGGAAAGGCATTACTTTCATGTAAAACTAGTGGCACATTGCATTTTTTTGCTGCTGTTCCAACAGACACGCAAATGTACCCTCCTGTTCCTACTACTATATCTGGTTTAAATTCTTCTATTATTTTTTTTGCCTCGCCTATTGATTTAATTGTTTTATATAATCTTTTTAGGTTATCTATGCTAATATTTCTATTAATTCCATAAGCATCGATTGTTTTTAATTCATACCCTGCCCTTGGAACTAAATCATTTTCTAGCCCTCTTCCAGTTCCTATAAAGATTATTTTCGAATTTGGTTCTTTTTGCTTTATTTCGTTTGCTATTGCCAGACCTGGATTTATGTGTCCTCCAGTTCCTGCAGCTGCAATAATAACTTTCATACAACTTCCCCTATCTATAGATAATAATTTTATTACTTGCACTAGCTATGTTCTTTGCTCTTAAAGTATTTATACTTTGCTTCCTACTATGGAAATATTTTATACTTCGCTTCATTCTATTGAAATATCTTATACTTTGCTTCCTGCTCTTGAAATATTTAATAATACTCCCATACAGCATAATAAAATAACT
>CANQRI010000026.1 GCA_947626235.1 uncultured Clostridia bacterium
CCACCTAAGTCATATATCATTATTTTTTGATCTTGATCTTCTTTATCCATACCAAAAGCTAAAGATGCTGCAGTTGGTTCATTTATAATTCTTAAAACCTCTAATCCTGCAATTTTACCTGCATCCTTTGTTGCTTGTCTTTGACTATCTGAAAAGTATGCTGGAACTGTAATAACTGCTTGAGTTACTTTTTGTCCTAAATAATTTTCTGCATCTGCTTTTAATTTTTGTAAAATCATTGCTGAAATTTCTTGTGGAGAAAACTTATCTCCATCTATATCTACTTTCTCATTTGTTCCCATTTTTCTTTTTATAGAAATAATTGTATGGTCTGGATTAGTAACAGCTTGACGTTTTGCAATTTGTCCAACTAATCTTTCACCATTCTTTGAAAATGCAACTACAGATGGTGTAGTTCTATTACCCTCTGCATTTGGTATAACTACTGGCTCTCCACCTTCCATAACTGCAACACATGAATTTGTTGTTCCTAAATCAATTCCTATAATTTTTCCCATTTTAAATTCCTCCTTAAACTATTAGGGTCAGGGTTAAATAGTTTAATACTTTTTAACTTCCATTCACCTATATATATTGCTTACCAAAATATTATTTGGTATGAAAATTAATAACTTTTTTATTTTACTTGCTATTTATTATATTTTATACAATTTTTTAGTTTGCAACCACTACCATTGAGTGACGTATTACTTTACTTCCTATCTTATAGCCTTTTCTGTATTCTTCTTTTATTTCTTTTTCGCCTAAATTTTCGTCTTGTACTAAACTTACTGCTTCGTGAAGTTCAGGATCAAAAGTTTTTCCAACTGTTTCTATTTCTTCAACTCCATTTAATTTTAAAACGTCTTTAAATTGTTTTAAAACTAGCTCTACGCCTTGTTTGTAATTTACATCTTTAGTTTCAGCTTGCACGGCTTTTTCTAAATTATCTATAACTGGTAATAAGTTTGTAAAGATGTCTGATACTAAAGAATTGTATAAGCCTTCTCTTTCTTTTGAACTTCTTTTCTTGAAATTATCAAATTCTGCCATTAACCTTTTTAACCTATCATCTTGTTCTTCTAATTGCTTTTTTTGAAGAAGTATTGTGTCTTTTAATTTCATTTCTTCATTTTCACAATTTTCTTCATTTTTTGTGCCTTCTTCATTTTTGTCAGTTTCTTCATTCTTCAAGTCCTTTTCTTCTTTTTTTTCTTCGTTTTCTGCCATTTGCTTCCTCCTTTATTTAATTTGAATTATTTTTATCGTCTTCGGTTCTATTTTCATCTTGCTTCACATCATCTTGTTCTATATTATCTTGTTCCGTATTATCTTGCATTTTTAAGTCCATATTCATTTTTTTGCTTATATATTTCATTACTGAAATTACTTTTGAATAATTCATTCTTTTTGGTCCTATTATTCCGATTGTTCCTAAATCTTTATCACCTACAGAATGTTTAAAAGTTACTATACTAAAGTCTTTTAATTGCTCATTCTCATTTTCGTCTCCAATATATACGTTTATATCCTTTGCTAATCCTGAATTTAATACATCTATCATTAAGTCTTTTTCATCTAATATATTTACAAAGTTTTTCACAAGCTCTAGGCTTTTAAATTCAGGTAATTCAAGTGATTTATTTGCTCCTTCTAAATATATATTTTCTTCTGCTTCTATTATTTTATTTATTTGCTCTATTATTGGCTTTATAACATCTATGCTATATTTTATTTCTGAAAGTATATATTCTTCCATCGGTTTATCTATTTTACTTAATGGTTTTCCTTTAAGCTTACTGTTGAAAAGATTATTTAATGTTTCTACCTGACTTTCAGTTATATCTTCATTATATTTTATTATTGTTTCTTTAACTAAGCCACTATCTGTAACTATTACGACCATTAACATTCTTGAACCTAACAATACAAATTTTATTTCTTGTATTATTTGGGTTTGCGCTTTTGGCCCTATTGAAACCGTTGTATAATGTGTTATTTCTGATAAAGTTGTTGTTGCAATTTTTGTTAAGTCTTCTATTTCATTTACTTTTGTTCCTAATTTTGATTGTATATATTTGATTTCTTCTAATGAAATATTATCATCTTTTATAAGCTCATCTACGTAAAACCTATAACCTTTTTCTGAAGGAACTCTGCCTGATGAAGTGTGAGTTTTATCTAAATAACCTTTGCCTTCAAGTTCTGCAAGCTCATTTCTTACGGTAGCACTACTATATTTTAGATTATATTTTTTTACTAATGCTCCTGAACTTACTGGCTCTGCTGTGTTTATGTATTCATCTATTACTGCTTGTAGAATTTTTTTCTTTCTATCGTCTAACACTTTATCACCTCTTTACTTGCAACTATCTTAACTCTATATTTTTAATTTTTAGCACTTTAATAGTTAGAGTGCTAACTTGTTATATATTATATCCAATTTTAGCAAATGTCAATACAGATTGCTAATTTTTTGTGTGAATTTTTTGTGATTTTAGAAAATTGTAAATTTCGTAAATTAATATATCTCATACAATGCAAAAATACCGCATTAAGCGGTATTTTGCATTAAGCTCGAATTATAGCAATATTTTGCTATTAAACTCACATTAATAAAAATGTTTTTCCCTCAAGCTCATATTAAGTTTTGACTTACGACAATTCAAATTTTGTGTTATCATCTACAATTTGTGGAGACAATACGCACCTTGTATACTTTCCCGGATTAGCTAAAACTTCATAAATAATATTTTCGAAAATGTAATTTACAGTATTGCTCAATTCTCTGGCTCCAGTATCTAAAGTCAGAGACCTTTCTGCAATAATGTCATACAGCTTTCTTGAATGTACTAATTTAACCCCCTTCTTTTTGAGTTCTGCCCTATACCTTTTCAAAATGGATAAATTCGATTTGGCTAGTATTGTTGCCAAGTCTTCTTTTGTCAACTTATTCATTTCAATTATGGTATCAATTCTTCCAACAAATTCTTCGGGCATTCCATACTTAACTAAATCTTGTTTCAAAAATCTTGTTTTTTGCGCATTTGTTTTTTTGTGTTCTTCGTTATACGCAAATCCCACCATGTTTCTGTTTAATCTCTTATCTCTTATTTTTTCCAGTCCTTTGAATGCTCCTAAAAAGATTATAATTAAATTTTTAGTGTTAAATTGGATTGTTTCTTCTCCAAATGGATCGGCTAAATCGTCAAGTTCTACAATACTTCCCTCAATAATTTTTAATAAACTATTAAGTACAGTTACGCCGGAAACATCCCGTACATCATTACCTGCCTTTTTATCAATTTCGTCAATAATTATTATACCATTTTCTGCTTCTTTTATATTTCCATTAGTTTTGTCCAACAAATGGTACAACATATCTACTACATCTGCACCCCAATATCCTTCTTGAGTATATTTGGTAGCATCTTCCTCTGTATAAGGAATTCTTAATCTTTTCGCTACTTGCTTTATTGTTTCTGTTTTGCCTGTTCCACTGTTTCCAATGATAAGCACATTAGCTTTAATAGATTTTAATTCCTTTGCCCTATATATGGCTGTAATTACTTGCCTTACTTGCTCATCTTGCCCAACAATGCTTTCCAAAACAGATTTTTCTATTGACTTCATGTTCGGTAATACGAGCTTGTAGTCTTCTTTTTTTTCGACATTTACTTTTTTCTCGGTTCCCCCTAAATCTACGTCCTTCTGCTTTTTGGTTTTTGTTTTTGCACTACTTCCATTGTTTTTACTTTCAACCACTTCTTTTACATTATCTGCACTCTGGTTATTCTCCCGAATTTCTGAATTATAGATGCTCTGCTTTTTCATTGTCGACATGTCTATCCTCCTTCATTAAATTAATATATTTAATGCTAAAGTACAAATTATGTTTTTAGTTTATCACCTTTTCTATATTACGTCAATTAATTTTATGTAAAAACGTAATTTTTTTGTAGAATTTTGTCATATTTTGCTACATTTTTAAATAAATTCTTCCCACACTAAATTAGCTAAATCTATTCCCTTATTGGTTAGCTTTATTTCATCTAAATCAATACTTATTAATCCCTCTTGCTCCAGTTTTTCCAGCTCTTTTCTAAATATATATATAGGATTCTGTACAAATTTATTTTTAAATTCGCTAATTTTTACTCCATCTATTTTTCTTAAGCCTAACATCATGTATTCCTTTTGTTTATCTTCTAAATTTTGTATTTCATGAATTTGCACATGGTTTTCACCTTTTATATATTCATCTAAAACTCTTGTATTTGAATACCTTTTATCTTCATAATATGAGTGTGCTCCTAGTCCAAACCCTATATATTCTATCTGTTTCCAGCAATTCACATTATGTTTTGATTCATAATTAGGTTTGGCAAAGTTAGAAATTTCATAATGCTTATAGCCTGCTTCTTCTAATTTATTTTTAACATACCAATACATATCTCTTTCTGTATCGTCACTTGGAAGCTTTAAATCACCATTTTTCACTAATTTTTCTAATACCGTATTTTCTTCTAATATAAGTGAATATACCGAAATATGTTCAGGATTTAATTCCACTATTTTTTCTATACTTTCTTTTAAATCTTGAATTGTTTGATTAGGAAGTGCTAACATTAAGTCTACATTTATATTGTTAAATCCAACTTTTCTTGCTAATTGATAGCTCTTAACAAATTGCTCATAATTATGAATTCTCCCTATTTCTTTTAAAATTCTATCATTTGTAGATTGCAGTCCTATACTTAATCTGTTAATTCCTATACTTTTATATTTTTGTAGTTTTTCTTCATTTACTGTTCCTGGATTTACTTCTACTGTTATTTCTGCATTTTCTAATATATTAAAATTATTTTTTAAAGTTTGTATTATTTGTTCTATATAATCTTCACAAATTATAGAAGGTGTGCCACCTCCTATATAAATAGTTGAAACTTGCACATCTTCATTTTTATTTTTTCCTATTTCTGCTATTAATGCCTTAACATAAGCGTCTATTTTGCTATTACATTCTGCAAAAGACAGAAAATCACAGTAATAGCATTTCTGCTTACAAAATGGTATATGTACATAAATGCCTATTTCTTTCATATTAGCTCCTTTTATTTCTCATCTTATTTTGCTTTTTTTTCACATTTTACTTTATTTTAAATTTCTACTTTGATTATGTTTTTATTTAGTTTGTGCTATTTGTATAATTGAATTTAACCTATGGTTTACTCCAGACTTGCCTATTGGTGTTTTTAACATTTGCCCTAATTCTACAAGTGTTGCATCTGGATTTTCTAACCTCAAATTTGCTATTTCCTTTAATGTATCTGGAAGACTTTCGAATTTTCTTTGTTTTTTCAATAACTTTATTGCTTCAATTTGTTTTACAGCAGCATTTACAGTTTTAGTTATATTAGCAGTTTCACAGTTTACTTTTCTGTTAATATTATTTTTCATATCTCTAATTACTCTAATTTCTTCAAATTTAAGAACCGCTGTATTTGCGCCTGTATAAGCAAGAAATTTTGAAATTTGTTCACCTTCTTTTATGTATAAAGAATATCCCGTTTTTCTTTGCAATTCTTTAGTTTCTATATTTTGCTCTTGTAATATATTTTTTATAAATTTTGCATTTTCATAGGTACTTAATATTATCTCCATATGATATTTCTTCTCTGGATTATTTACGCTTCCTCCACCTAAAAATACACCTCTGATTAATGCTTTTTTTAGATTGTCTCCTTCGACATTATTAATTTCTATATTATTTTTTACATATTTTATTTCCTGCATATTTATTTTAGGCAGAGTTATCATATAATTTTTGCCTTTTAATTCAATTTTAAAGTCTACAACATTTAAATTTGAAATCAACTTGCTAAATCTATTAATATTGTATTCATTTACAGTTGAATACATTATTTTGGAATTAGTACAAGTGGTATTATTACTTATTAAATAGCCTATTAATTCGTACTTAACCTCTTGCTTATTTTTTAAATTATTTATTTTACTTAAATACTCTTTTACTTCAGACGAAAAAGACATATTAACACCTCTTTCTTTTTAGTATAATTTTTCATTAATGCTTTTTTACTAGACTTTTCTTTTTGCTATAACAATTCTATCATTTCCTGCCAAATCCTTTTTACAGTATATTTCATCATATTTATTTGTTTTGCTTAATAGCTCTATTACTTTTTCTTTTTGATTATAACCTATTTCTAAACACAAATACCCACCTTCATTTAAATATTTATATGCTTCATTTGCAAATACTCTATAAAAATCTAGTCCATCTTTACCTCCATCTAATGCTAAATGTGGCTCATTTTGCACTTGCTTATTTAAATTTAATATTTCATCAGTTTCTATATATGGCGGATTTGAAACTATTATATCAAACTCCTCATTTATGTTTTCAAACATATTAGACTTTATAAATTTTACACTATTTTCCTTTTTATTTCTTTTATAATTTTCTTCTGCTATTTCTAATGCTTTACTACTTATATCTGTTGCAACTACTTGTACTTCTTTTAGATAATACGCTAAAGCTATTGCTATTGCGCCACTTCCGGTACACATGTCTAACATTTTTGAGCCAACTTTAAATAATTTTATTACTTCTTCTACTAAAATTTCTGTATCTGGTTGTGGTATCAATACATTTTCATCAACATAGAAGTTCAATTTCATAAATTCTTGATTATTAGTTATATATTGAAGTGGTTTTCCATCTGCTATATCTTTTAATTTTTTTAAATATTCTACTTGTTCATTTTCACTTACTTCATTATCTTTTACTACTATTAGTTTTTCTTTTTCTATTTTTAATGTTTTTGCTAACAATATTCTTACTATTAGACCTATATCATTTATTTTATATTTTTCTAGATATCTTTTTCCATATTGTATTAATTGTTCTACCTTCAATATTTTGGCATCTCCTTTATTTATTTTTTTTGATTTTAGCATAATTTTTATTAAAAGTAAACTAATAGGGACGTTGTTAAATAGTTTAGCACAAATTATTTTTTTAGTTAAACTATAGGGGACGGGGTTAAATAGTTTAGCCAATTTATTTTATATTTCAAAACAATAATATTATATTTTTCTACGTTGCCCCATTTAAGAAAATGTAATTTGCTAACCGCTCATAACATTTTCTAAAAAGGTCCCCACGAGTCACTTCGAAAAATATAATATTATTGTTTTGAAAATAGTATAGATACTTTTGGGCTAAACTATTTAACCCCGTCCCTATTAGTTTACTCAAAGAAGACTTCTAAAAATAGAAGTCTTCTGTAATTTTTAATATATATTAAATCCCCACTTTAGCCGTAAGATGAAGAAATTTTTAATACCTGTTTGCACAGGTGGGTGTCTTGTTGAATGCTCCTGGGTTTCTTACTTTATAAGTAAGCATACACGCCACATTCAAAGGCGGACTCCCTTATAAAATTTGTTGGTAATAAAATTTCAGTCTACACGCACCACGCAGGGAAAATTGATAACTATTTGATTAGGTTATTTATATATTAACATATATATATTGTTATTTCAATTTTCCAAATTAGCCGATTTTTTCACTTTAAAGCTAATCTAATTCGATTAAGTGCTATTTGCTTATTTTTGATTATTTATTATCACTTTTTATTATTTGCTCTTTTTACTATTTTATGCTATAATTATATAAATCGTGTGTTAGTATTATATCTCTTTTTAACATATTTTTGTCAATGTAGCCAATTCCAATGTATTGGCCATTTTTTTTGTATATATTGTAAACACCATTTTTATAGTTTTTATATGGTAATTTTACTCCATTTAAAAATTTCTCTAGTTCTTTTTCGTCCATTTCTATAGTAGGCTTGTCTTTAAAAAATTGCTCTATTGAAATCAATTTTTCTCTCGTTTTCTCCAAATTGCTCACTTTTTCTACATCTATTGCGTCTTTTATACAAAATTCTCCAACTTTAGTTCTATTTAATTCTTTCATATATCCAACTGTGCCTAATTTTTGTGCTATATCTTCGCACAAACTTCTAATATATGTGCCTTTAGAGCAATTTACTTTAAACGAAATTTCATCTCCTTCAACATTTAAAAGTTCTATATTATATATTTCTATTTCTCTAGGTTCTATTTTTACACTTTCACCTTTCCTTGCATATTCATATAGTTTTTTTCCATTTACTTTTATTGCTGAATACATAGGAGGTGTTTGTTTTTGTTTACCTAAAAATTCTTTCAACACTGTAACTATCAAATTTTCGTCTAATTTTCCTACTTGCCTTTCTTCTATAACTTTTCCCTCTGAATCTGCTGTATCTGTTTTTATTCCTAATTTTAAAACTACTTCATATTCTTTATCATGATTAATTAAGTATTTTGAAAGTTTTGTTGCATCACCAATAAGCAAAGGTAGCACTCCTGTAGCATTAGGATCTAATGTTCCTGTATGCCCTACTTTTTTTATGTTAAGAGCTTTTCTTACTTTGCTTACTATATCATGCGATGTGCAATTTTTATTTTTATTTATTAATATAATTCCGTCCATTTTTTCCATTATTTTATATACATTTTTGTTTGATTTATAATTTTTTCTTTTGCCTGTTCTAGTGGCATTTGCATATTACAGCCGGCTGCACGAACATGTCCACCGCCACCAAACATTAAACATATATCTGAAACATTTACATATTCATTAGAACGAAGTGATGCTTTATAGCCTTTATCTATTTCTCTTAAAAATATAGAAACCTCAACTCCCTCTATATTTCTTCCTTCTTCAACAATTCCTTCATAGTCACCAGCTTCTGAACCTGTTTCTTCATTATCTTTTTTTGTAATATATGTAAAAGCTATTTTTCCATCTTCTATAAATTCCATTCTGTCAATAGCCCTTTTCCTTAATTCAAAATTGGCTTTTGATTTAGTATTCATAACTCTTTTATATATTTCAGATACGTTTATTCCTTTTCTTAACAAATCTGCTGCAAATTCAAATGTTTCTGGAGCAGTAGTTTGATATTGAAATCCTCCTGTATCTGTTATTATCCCTGTTAATATACATGTTCCTATCTCTTTTGTAATTTTTACCCCAAAATACTCTAATACAGTAATCAATATTTGTGCACATGCTGGTGAATCAGGGTTTATATAGTTAAAATCTCCATACATTGTATTTGTTCCATGATGGTCTATTGTTACTTTTACTTTTGAATTTTCAAAATATTTAGAAAATCCATTTAGCATTTTTACTGTTGCACAATCTAACACAATGGCTAAATCATATTGCTCAATATCACTTTGTTTTATAATTTTATCTGCTTCAGGTAAAAAATTATATATTCTTGGCATATCTGGAATAATTATATCTGATTTTTTCCCCATTGACTTTAATGCAATATACATAGCTAAACTACTACCTATTGCGTCTCCATCAGGATTTTCATGCGTCAATATTACTATTGAATTTGCCTTTTTTATTTCTTCTAATATATTATCTAATGTCATTTTCCTATTCCATTCCTTCCTTTAATGTAAGTTTATTGCTTTTTCAAATCTTTTAATATTGAGTCTATTTTCATTCCATATTCTAATGAATCATCTTTTTCAAATACTAACTCTGGAGTTATTCTTAAATTTACTGTTTTCGCAATTAGACTTCTAATAAAGCCTGCTGATTTTTTCAAAGCTTCCATTGTTTTTTCATCACTTTTAGCATTTAATATGCTTACATATACTTTTGCATATTTTAGGTCTGGCGTTACCTTTACTTTAGTAACGCTTATCAAGCCAGTTGCATCTGGATTTTTAAGTTCAAAAGAAATAATATTACTTATTTCTTTTTTTAATTCTTCATTAATACGGTTTAATCTATTTTCGTTTGTTGGCATTTTGTCCTCCTTTTACCTTTCTTCTTCACCACGTAAAATCTTTTCTACCACTTTTTTATAAGCAAGTTCTCTTTTTCTGTCAGCTTCTTCTGCCCTTTCTCTTTCTAAAATTTGTTGCATTTTTCTATCAATAGGTTCTTCAACATCATATTGTATTCTTTCTGTAAATTCCTTTCTTTTTTGCTGAATAGTTTTCATTTCTTTTATTATTTCATCTATACTTCTTACTTCTCCTGTGTATACATATTCTTCATCTTCTTCTACTTCTGATTGATTAAGTTGCATTTTAGCTTTTTCCATTTCTTTCTTTGCTCTTTTTTCATTGTTTTTTGCTTTTCTTCTATTTTTTGCAGCAACACTTTTTTTACTTCCTTTTCCCATAATTCCACATCCTCTATATAAATTTATTGCACTTTCTTAATAATTCATTAAACTATTTAAACCTGACCCTAATAGTTTACCTCTTTATTTCTTCCATAACATAAACTTCTATAATGTCGCCTTCTTTTATGTCATTGTAATTTTCTATTTGCATACCACATTCATATCCTTTTGCGACTTCTTTTACGTCATCTTTGAAACGTTTTAAAGATACAAGTTTTCCTTCATGTATAACATTTCCTATTACTTTTTCTTCGTATACTGGGTCTAGCATACCTTTCATTGCAGCTTTTACATCATCTATTACTTGGTAAATTACTGAATATTGTTTTATTTCAATATTTTCCTTTTCTGCTACTTCTTTTGCTGTTGCAACTGGTCTTACATTAAATGCTATAATTATTGCATTTGCAACTTTTGCTAAATTTAAGTCAGACTCTGTAACAGCTCCTGTTGCAGAATGTATTACTTTAACTTTTACTTCATCATCAGATAATTTCTCTAAAGATTGTTTTAATGCTTCACTTGAACCTTGAACATCTGCTTTTACTATAATATTTAATTGTTTTAAGTTGCCTTTTTCCATTTGGTCAAATAAATTATCTAATGTAACTTTTTGAACATCATTTATTGATTTTTCCCTTTGTTGACGTTTTCTTCTTTCTATTAAGTGTTTTGCCATTTTTTCATCTTTTACTTCATAGAAAGTATCTCCTGCTTCTGGAACTTCTGTTAGTCCTAATACTTCAACTGGTGTTGATGGTCCTGCCTTTTTAACCTTTTGACCTTTATCATTCTTCATTGCTCTAATTCTACCTATTGAAGATCCAACTACTATTGTATCTCCTGTATCTAGTGTTCCTCTTTGTACAAGAACTGTAGCTATTGGACCTCTTGCTTTATCAAGCCTTGCCTCTATAACTGTTCCTTTTGCTTGTTTATTAGGATTTGCTTTTAATTCTAGTACATCTGCCTGTAATAATACCATTTCAAGCAATTCATCTATATTAATATTTTTCTTGGCAGAAATTGGTACATATATTGTATTTCCGCCCCATTCTTCAGGAACTAATTCATAATTCATTAATTCTTGTTTTACTTTATCTACATTTGCATCTGGTAAGTCTATTTTATTTATTGCAACTATAATAGGTATATCAGCTGCTTTTGCATGGTTTATAGCTTCAATTGTTTGAGGCATTACTCCATCATTTGCTGCTACTACTAATATTGCTATATCTGTAATTTGAGCTCCCCTTGCACGCATACTTGTAAATGCTTCATGACCTGGTGTATCTAGAAAAGTAATTTCCCTTCCATTTACTTCAACTTTATACGCACCAATAGCCTGTGTAATTCCACCTGCTTCTCCTTCTATAACGTTAGTTTTTCTTATAGCATCTAGAAGTGATGTTTTACCATGGTCAACGTGTCCCATAACAACTACAACTGGTGGTCTTACCTCTAAATCTTCTGCCTTATCTTCTGAATCGTCAAATAAAATATCTTCCTCTTTTACTTCTTCTTTTTTATTGGCTGTTACTCCAAATTCACCTGCTACTAAAAATGCTGTATCAAAATCTATTTCGTTATTTATTGTTGCCATTATTCCGTAATCTAATAATTTTTTTATAACTTCTCCAGATGTTTTCTTAAGTTCTGTTGCTAAATCTTTTACAGTGATAGATGAAGGTATTGTAATTTCTGTTAGCTTAAATATTTTTTGTGTTCTTTCTTTTTCATCTTTGTTTACTTTCTTTTTATTTTTCTTTCCTCTAGCTGTTGTTAAATCATAATAATCTAACATTCCACCATCTTGATCTTCAAACATATTTGATAGGCGGTCTACTTGTTTTAAATCTTTTAATTTTTCGCCATCAAATTCTTCACTAAATCTTCCGCCTCTTTTATTCTTTGTAACTTTTCTAGTTTTTTCTTCATACCTTTCACTTTTAGCCTTGTCTATAGCTTTACTATTGTAATCTCTTTGATTTTCTTTTTCTGGCATATCTATTGCCATTATATCTTTTATGTTTCTGTCAATTCCTCTTTCATCAAGTGGTCTTTTTCCATAATTATTATGATTATTTTGTCCGTTTTTATAATTATCTCTTCCTTGGAAATTGTTTCTATTTTGGAAATTATTTCTTCCGTCTTTATTTTGGAAGTTATTATTTCTATTATTTTGCATATTTCTATCTCTATTTTGGAAATTATTGTTTTTATTTTGCATATTTCTATCTCTGTTTTGGAAATTATTGTTTTTGTTTTGGAAATTTCTATCTCTATTTTGGTTATTATTTTCCCTATTTTGGAAATTATTTTTTTCTTTATTTTGATTATTTACTTCTGCTGGCTTTTCTTTTTTATTAGATTTTTCTTGTTGCTTTTCCTCTACATTTTCTACTTTAACTTCTTTCTTTTCCTCTTGTTTTGCTGAAACTTCTTCTTTTTTCTCCTCTACTTTAGTTTCTGCCTTTGGAGCTTCTTTCTTTTCTTCTTTTTTACCTATACCCAATAATTCACTTATTGTAAGTGGTTTTGTAGGCTTATTTCTGTACACAATATTATAATCCGCATTTTTATTTCTTTCTACGAATCCAACTTGTTTATTTTTTTGTTCTTCTCTTCTTGCTTCTCTTTCCTTTTCGCTTTCTGTTTTTTCATCTGATATTATAACTTCTCTTCTTATAATAACAGGTGCAGATTTCTTTTCTGTTTTTTTAGCTTCCGCTTTACCCTTTACTTTGTTTTCTTCCATTTTTCCTCCTGAAAGAACTTTTTTCAATTCCTTTGCTTCTTTTTCAGACACACCACTTAAATGGTTTTTAACATCGTATCCCATTTCTTGTGCTTTTTCTATTACTTCTTTACTGGTTAAGTTTGTTTCCTTTGCTATTTCATGTATTTTTATCTTACCCAATAATTTCACCCCCATCAATTATCCTTAAAATTTCTTTTGAAAAATTTATATCTCTTATTCCTACTATAGCTTTATTTATTTGACCTATACTATTACTTATTTCGTTTATTGTTAATATAATTCTTATCGGAATTTCATTTTTATTACATAATTCTTCAAAATTTCTTTTTGTTCTATCTGCTGCATCTTGTGCAACTATTATTAATTTTACTTTTCTTTTTTGTATAGCTTCTTGTGTTGCTTCAGCTCCAAAAACAGTCTTTCCAGCTCTTGTAGCGAGGCCTAACATTCCTAATATTTTGCTATTTATCACCTTTACACCTCTAAATTTATAAAATTTTATTATATTTAATGCATATTTTGATTTCTTACATATTTTAATTTTTTGCATAATTTAATTTCTTGCATATTTCACTTAACTTCTACTTAATTTTTGCATTATGTATTTTTACTTAATTTTCACTATTTTGTATTTCATTTTTTAAATTTTCGTATAAATTTTCGTCTATTTTACATTCAAAATTTCTTTCTAACCTTTTAGACTTCATGGCTTTTTCCAAACATTGTACATTATTACAAATATATGCGCCTCTTCCCTCTGCTTTTCCTGTTTTGTCTAAAGATATTTCCCCATTTTTATTTTTTACAATTCTTATAAGTTCCTTTTTTAGTTTTATTTCATTGCAACCTATACAAGTACGTTTTGGTAAATTTTTCAAAATCTCACGTCCTTACATCATTGTATTCTTTGATAATTTGTTTATTCTTTTTGCTCTTACTTTTTTAGTTCATGCTTTTCATGTATTTTTCTTCTTATTTTTTCTATTTTTCAGCTTTTTTAGTAGTTTTCTTCGTTGCTTTTTTAGGCTTTTCTTCTACTTCTTCTTTTTTAGCAGTCTTCTTTGTTGTTTTTTTAGGCTTTTCTTCTACATCATCTTTTTTTGCAGTTTTCTTTGTAGTCTTTTTAGGCTTTTCTTCTACTTCTTCTTTTTTAGCAGTTTTCTTTGTTGCTTTTTTAGGCTTTTCCTCTACATCATCTTTTTTAGTAGCTTTCTTTGTAGTCTTTTTAGGTTCTTCCTCTACATCATCTTTTTTAGTAGCTTTCTTTGTAGCTTTTTTAGGTTCTTCTTCTACTTCTTCTTTTTTAGTAGCTTTCTTTGTAGCTTTTTTAGTTTCTTCTACTTCTATCTCTTGAACTAATTTTTCAGCTTCTTCTATTGCCTTTTTATTTTTTTCTTCATCTATTTCTGCGTTGATTTCTTCATCATTATTTGTAGCTTCAGCATTTTGCATTTCTGCTATTACTTGCCTTATTTGGCTTTCGCTCTTAATATCTATTTTCCAATTTGTAAGCTTTGCAGCTAATCTTGCATTTTGTCCTGCTTTTCCTATAGCTAAAGATAATTGATTATCTGGAACTATTACTTGTGCAAAATGTTCATCTTCCTTTACATCTACTGCCATAACTTGTGCTGGTAATAATGCTGATGATATAAATGTTGCTGGGTTTTCGTTCCATTCTATTACATCTATTTTTTCTCCATTTAATTCATTTATAATATTTTGAATACGTATTCCTTTTTGACCTACACATGAACCTACTGGATCTATATTTGGATTTTGAGAATATACTGCTACTTTACATCTATTTCTAACTCGAATAATTTTCTTACAAAATCATTGTGTGCTCTTGAAATCATTACTTGAGTGCTTCCTTTTAGACCTCTTTCTACATCTATTATACAAGCTCTTATTTTATCATTTACATGGTAGTGCTCTGTTGGTATTTGCTCTTTTACTGTCATTACACCTTCTAGTCTTCCTAAATCTACTATAACTACTCCACCATCTGCTTTTTGTACTATTCCTGAAACTATTTCACCTTTTCTTTCATTAAATTCATTGTATAAAAATTCTCTTGATGCCTCTCTTATTTTTTGAATAATTACTTGTTTTGCTGTTCCTGCTGCAATTCTTCCAAAATTTCTTGGTATTAATTCTATTTCAGCTGTATCACCTATTTCTAGGTTTTTATTTATTTTTTTAGCTTCATCTAATTTAATTTGTAATTTTTCATTTTCTACTTTTTTTACAACTTCTTTTTGTGCATATATATGTATTTCGCCTGTTTCCTTATCCATTGTAACCTTTACATTTTCTTCTTCACAATCAAAATTTCTTTTATATGCTGTAACTAATGCTGTTTCTATTGATTCTAGTAAATATTCCTTTTGTATTCCACTTTCCTTTTCTAATGCATTCATTGCCTCTATTAATTCTGTACTGTTTATTGCTGGCTCATTTGCTTTGTTATCTTTTTTCTTTTTCATTTTTCTTACTCCTCCTTATTATTCCCAATTATATTTTAATTTTATTAGTGAAATATTTTTTCTTTCCAAATTTACCTCTTTACCATCTTGCACTTCTATTATTAGTGTTTCTTCATCAAATTGTTTTAATATTCCTATATATTCTTTTTGTTTATCTATTGGCTTAAATAATTTTACTTCCACTTCTTTTCCTATATTTGCTTCTAAATGCTTATCTTTTCTTAATATTCTTTCTATTCCTGGTGATGATACCTCTAAAAAGTATTGTTCTTTTATATAGTCTGCCTCATCTAATATATCATTTATCCCATCATTTACTTTTTCGCAGTCATTTAAATCTATACCGTCTGGCTTATCTATAAATACTCTTAAAAAATAATCCTTTCCTTCTTTTATATATTGCACATCATATAATTCATAGCCTAAACTTTTAACTTTTGCTTCTATTAAGCTTTCGACTTTTGACTCTATATTTTGCAATTTTCTACCTCCTTTTTACGGATTAAGGAGTGGGATTTGTTCCCACTCCTCTAGTAATTATTTATGCTATATAGTATTATATACTTATTTACTAAAAATTACAAGTGTTTTTTACAAAAAAAGTAAACTATTAGGGACGGGGTTAAATAGTTT
>CANQRI010000027.1 GCA_947626235.1 uncultured Clostridia bacterium
TTCTTCTTTTAATTTTCTTATATATTCTGGTGCATTTTCTAAAACATTAAGACTTTTAGCAATTCTTTCAATATTATTGTAATAAAATTCATCTAATTCTTCTTTGCTCCAATCAAACATCCCTCTTGTTATATATACATCATTATTTATAATTCCAGTATTTCTCAATTTTTTATCATGATTTAAAAATTCGTTTAATAAAACTTCATTAAAATTAGAAATCACATTGTCTATATCTATACCTATTTTCATATCATTTCCCACTTTCAATTGTTTTCACTGATATATTATCATAAAATATAATAATTATCAAATAAATAAAGCTAAAATGGCTCTATAATATTATTGGGGTAGATAAAACTCCAACTATTGACATTGAGCCAAAATAAAAAACTCCGTATTTTAGTTTTATCAACTAATACAGAGTTTTATCCAAATGGTGGGCAGGGATGGATTCGAACCATCGTACTCAAATGAGAACAGATTTACAGTCTGCCGCCTTTAGCCACTCGGCCACCTACCCATTCTTAAATTAAAATATATTAGAAAATAGATATCTATTTTCTAATATAAAATGGTGCTCCCTCAAGGATTCGAACCTTGGACCCACCGGTTATGAGCCGGTTGCTCTGACCAACTGAGCTAAGGGAGCAAATATTTGCTAACGAAACTTATTATAACTAATAATTTATAAGTTGTCAATACTTTAATTAATATTTTTACAAAAATTTTTATTAAGTAAAATTTATCGTGAACTCTTTAGAAAGTTCACGATAAAATTTATTAGCTCACACTATAATTTTTAATCTTGTGCTTCCTTTCCTTCTGGTAATGCTGATGGCAATTCTAAAACTACTCTTACTCTGAACACATATGTTAATGCTCTTACTAATTTAGTTTGTTTAATTCTTTGCCATAATGATGGTTTTGCTTCAAATGTAGTTTGCTCTGTATATGCATTTTTAGCATTTACAGTTGCAGCTGTTGTAGTTGTTTGTACAGTATTTGTTTCTTCAACAGTAACATCTTGTAAATCTTCTGGCTCTGGTATTTGTTTTAATGCATCAGCAACTTCTATTCCTATATAACTTAATGCTTTTGATCTGTCTTCTATTCTTTCCATATCAATTTCTATATGTAAATTAGATTCCAAATTAACTATTCTTGCATTTATTAATTTTACACCGTCTTGATAATTTTGATTATCTGTTGTTTTTGATTTTGCTATTAATTGTAATGTATCTATTATATCTTCTGGAAATCTATCTTCTATTTCTTTTACAGTATTTTTCCAGCCATCTTCTTTATTTTCTACTACTTCTAAAGCGTCTTTTAATAATCTAGCTGATGTAATATTTGCTTCTCTTTGTCTTATTAAATCTTCAATTTGTTTTGTATTTTCTTCAAATTGATTTGTTGCATACTCAACTAAATTATATGCTGATTTATATACACTAGCTGGAAAACTTTTCTTTTTAGGATATTCCACTAAATATGTTTTTATTGATTCTATTAAATCCTTAAAGTAAGTATCATCTTCTAATTGAATGATTTGTTTCTTACTATTTGGATTAATCATTCTTTGAACCTTATCTATATTAGATAATATTTTTTCTTCTGTGATAACCATTCTCACATTTACTATGCCAGATTTAGACATTGTAAACTCTCCTCCTTTTTTCATATGTATTATCATATTATAATTTTCTACAAAAAGCTACAATATGATTTATAATACCTTTTTATTTGACTTCTATTTCATTTTAATACAAAATATTTATAAATGTCAATACCCAAAGTGCAATTTCCGTAAATGTTAAACAATTGTAATATTTCTAGTTTACATATTTAGGAAATTAGTTGCTTATTATTTAATTAAGTAATTTATGTTTTTGTATTAACTTTACGTTCAATATTTACTTAATTTTGTTTATTTCACATACTTTTCCAAACATTTAATTAATTTTGTTTATTTTGCATGTTTTTCTAACATTCACTTAATTTCACTTTTTCGCATATACTTTGGTATTAATTTTACTTATCTTTGTTTATTTCTACATATCTTTTTATTTTCATGGTAGTAGTTTTTACAAACTCATCTTTCTTTATTTCTAGATTTTTTATTGCTTTATAGGAGGTTAATTTTCTATTAACTTGTTTTATTTGTTCCCAAATAATATTATATATTTCTTTTTCAGTTAAATCTTTTCCATGTAAATTTTCTATTTCTTCATAATTAGGAATTACTTTTACAGATATCGTTAATTCCTTTTCACCTTCTTCAGGTTTTCCGTATACCATACATTCTTTTATTTCTGGTATTTCTCCAAGTAATAATTCTATTTCCTCTGGATAAATATTCTTTCCATTTTGTGTTACTATAACATTTTTTATTCTTCCTGTTATATACAAGAATCCTTCATCATCTAAATAGCCCACATCTCCTGAATGGAACCATCTATTTCCATTTTCATCTACATCAATTACTTCTTCTGTAGCTTCTTCATCTTCATAATATCCAAGCATCAATGTTGTACTTTTTATTAAAACTTCTCCTTCGCCCTTTTCATTTGGATTATCTATTTTAAGCTCTGCACAGTTTACTGCTTTTCCTGCTGAACCAACCTTTGGGTTAAACTCTGGTGTTAGCGCTGCTATTGGCGCTGTTTCTGTTAAACCATAACCCTGTAAAAATTGTATTCCTATATCTTGTACCCATTTTCCAACTTTTGCATCTATTGGTGCAGCTGCTGAAACTATTATTCTTATTTTTCCACCTAAATTTGAATAAATTTCTGCAAATACTTTTTTCTTAATATCTACACCTACACTCTTTAGTGCATTTGTTACGTGTATCATAGAATTTACAAGACCTGCTTTTCCACTTTTTTCTATTGTTTTATTTATTTTTTTATATAAATTTTCTATTAATAATGGAACTGCTAACATACATGTTGGCTTTGTTTCTTGTAAATCTGGAACTATATATTTTAAGCCTTGGCAAACTGCTATTGAAGCTCCTACTGCCATTGGCAATAAAAATCCTATTGATGATTCATATGTATGGTGTAATGGTAATACTGAAAAGAATCTATCTTCTTCTGTTAGCCTTACATATGTACTTACTGCATTTATATTTTCAGCTAAATTTCTATTAGATATCATAACACCTTTTGAATTTGATGTTGTTCCTGAAGTAAATATAAGAACTTTGAATTCATCTGGATTAATTGGTATTTGCATGAATGAGTTATCTCCACCTTCTACCAATTTTTTCCCTTGCTCTATTAAAGTATCAAAACCTACTTCTCGTCCAACTAATTCATCATTTGAATACATTTGTATAAAATATTTTACTGTTGGTAATTTATCTTGTAATTTTTTTATAATATCTTTTTTCTTTTCAGAATATATTACAGCTGTTGCTCTTGACCTATTTATAACATTTTCTATTTCATTACCTGGTAACTCTTTATCTACTGGAACTGCTAAACCTGCTCCACATAGCATTGCTATATATGAAACATACCAGTCGTATGTATTTTCGCTTATTATTACGACTCTTTCATCTTTTAAATTATATTTTTTAGTTAATGCAGTACCTAATGCTATTACATCGTCTGCAAATTCTTTATATGTAATATTTTTAAATTCTTCTTTTGGATTGAATTTTTCTACAATAAATACGTCATTTGCATACTTTTCTTTAGCCATTGTAAATACTTCTTTTATTGTTTCATAATTTGTTCTTACATAATTTTTATTTTTATCTTTATGACTATTTTCATGTTTGTTTTTTAATTCTTCATAATCTACTTTTACTTCGTCAATATCTTCTATGTTTTTCATTTTCATTTTAGGAAATTTGAAATTCGGTATTTTAAAATCTTTTAATATTCTCATTATTGTCCCCTTTCTAACTTTCTTATAAATGATTTATCTATTTCTGCATATAGTTTTTGTATTTCTATTGTATTTTTTTCTCTTCTTAATTTATATATGAGACTTGCACATGCAAATCCGAATATTCCTGAAGCAATTACATTCGGATCTGACTCCACAATTTCACCTTTTTCTATTCCCTCTTTTACAATTTCTTCAATCATTTGTATATATTCAAATACATAGTTTCTACACATAATACTTCTAGGGTCTGTTCCCCAAATTTGACTTAATATTATAGTCATAAAACTTTCATATTTTGATAATACTTTTAATTCTATTAAAACTATTGCTCTTATTTTGTCTATAGAATTAGTTAATTTGTCTGTTTTAATTGCTATGCTATTTTTTAATAGCTTTACGCCTTCTTCTACAAGAAATTTAAAAATTTCTTCTTTACTAGAAAAATGATAATACAAAGTTCCCTTTGCTACTCCAACTGTTGCTGTAATTTCTTCTACGCTTGTTGCATCATAGCCTTTTTCAGCAAATAATTTCATAGATGTTTCAAATATCTTTCTCTTTGTTTTATTCATTAGTTCCCACCTTTTTATTTATATAATTTAATCTTGTTTTCTAAAACTAGTAAAACATCTAGTTTATCTCATAAAACTTCTATTTATATATTTAGTTTATTTTCTAGATTTAGCATCTAAACTGTCTAAATTATCAAGTGCTTTTCCAGTGCCTAATGCCACACAAGATTCTGCATCTTGCGCTATCATAACATTTATTCCTGTTTTTTCTTGTAACAATTTGTCTAGCCCATCTACTAAACAGCCTCCACCTGTCATGTATATTCCTCTATCGCTTATATCCGCTGCAAGTTCAGGTGGCGTTTTTTCTAATACTGAATGTACTGCATCTACTATTAATAATGCTGGTTCTATTAATGCTTCTAACATTTCACTTGAATGTATTTTTATTGTTTTTGGAAGTCCTGTTGTTAAATCTCTACCTCTTATTTCCATTTCAGAATCTTGTATTTTAGGAAATACACAGCCTATATTTATTTTCATTTCTTCTGCTGTTCTTTCCCCTATAATTACATTGTACTTTCTTTTTATATACTTAACTATTGCTTCATCAAATTTATCTCCCGCAACTTTAAGAGAGGTACTTGCTACCGAACCTCCTAAAGAAATAACTGCTATATCTGTTGTTCCTCCTCCTATATCAACTACCATATTTCCACATGGCTTTGATATATCTAAGCCTGCTCCTATTGCTGCAGCTATTGGCTCTTCTATTAAATATACCTTTCTTGCACCTGCTTGTGAAGCAGCATCTATTACCGCCTTTTTCTCTACTTCTGTAACTTGTGATGGTATACATATCATAATTCTAGGTGAAAATAAAAACCTTCCACATATTTTACTTATAAAATATTTTAACATTTTTTCGGTTACAGTATAATTTGATATTACACCATCTCTTAAAGGTCTTGTTGCTACTATATTACCTGGAGTTCTTCCAAGCATTCTTCTTGCTTCTTTTCCAACTGCTAAAACATTGTTAGTTTCATTATCTACTGCTACTACGGAAGGCTCCCTTAATACAATTCCCTTTCCTTTAACATAAGCTATAACTGTTGCTGTACCTAAATCAATTCCTATATCTTGTCCTAAACCAAACATTTGCATCTTCCTTTCAGTATATACTATGTTTTCTTTTTTGTTACAATTATATTGCAATTATATTACATTTAAATTAAAATTTCAATCTATATGCTACAATTTTTACATATTTTTCTATTATACTTATAATATGCAAAAACAAGCTATTTTATAACAGCTTGTTTAATTTACATTCATATTTTAATTACGTTTCTGTTTTATTTACATTTACGTTTTACTTTCACTCTTGCTTTATTTAGTTATTGTTCTTTACTATCTACAATATTTGCTTTTACAATTTCCACATGATCATATTCAAAACTAATTTCAAACTCTTTTTTATCGTTTGTGCCAATTTCTCCAATTTCTATATAGTCTGTTCCTAATAATGTTTCTCTTTTTGTATAATAATCTATTTTTATATATTTATCCTTTAAAACCTCATTATATGGATTCATAACTGTGCATTTTACAAAGCCATCTACATTTTTTGCCTTTGCCTCTCCTGTTATTACATATTGTTTTGATGTGCTTTCGAAATTTATATACTTATATGCCGTTGTTATACATAAATATATTAATACTTGAGAAACTATGAAGAAACCAACTATTAGAAGTAGATACTTAAAAAAAGTTTTCATTCTTTCCATAATTTTCCCCACTTATTATTTAATTTTTCTAAATACTCCTGATACCTTTCCTAATATTTCACAATTTGGAACTATTATAGGGTCCATTGTACTATTTTCTGGTTGTAATCTTATATGATTATTTTCTTTATAAAATGTTTTTACTGTTGCTTCTTCCCCTATTAAAGCTACTACTATTTGCCCATTAGCAGCAGTATTTTGTTTTTTTACTAGAATATAGTCTCCATCTAATATTCCAGCTTCTATCATACTTTCCCCTCTAACTGTTAACATGAAACTCTCACTATTTCCAACGAAGTCTATTGGTATTGGGAATGTATCTGTAACATTTTCTACAGCCAATATTGGTTCACCTGCTGTTATTTTTCCTATTACTGGTACATCTACCATTTCTCTACCTAAATAAAAATTCTTTTCTTCTTTTACTTTTGGCATTTCAGGAGTTGCTCTTAATAACCTTAATGCTCTACCTTTTTGATCTTCTTTCTTAATATAACCTTTTTCTACAAGTTTTGCTAAATATCCATGAACTGTTGCTGTTGATTTTAATGAAACTGCTTTACCTATTTCTCTTACTGATGGTGGATATCCATTTTTACTTATTTGTGTTTCAATAAATTTTAATATGGCTTTTTCCTTTTTGTTCAACTCTAGTGAATTTCTTTTCGTTCTCATTAATATCACTCCTCGTTTTTTTACAATATGATATCACACAAACAAATAATTGTCAAACAAAAGTTTAATTTTTTATAAATATTTTTATATATTCATTTAATTATACAAATTGCATTTAACTTTTCACTTGATGTAAATATTCTATAATGTATTTTTATGCATATTACATTTTTAAACATACCGCATTTTTAATGCATATAGCATTTTAAACATACTGCATTTTAAAGCGCATATAACTTTAATATGCGCTTTAAAATTTAATCATACCATTCTAATTCCCAATCCACTACTCTTACTGTGTCTCCTTCTTGAACACCAGCTTGTTTTAATTTTTCGTTTACACCCAATTCGTCCAAACATTTTTGAAAATAATGCATTGATTCGTTATCTTCTAGATTGACTCTCCTCATGAGTTTTTGAACTGCAGGCCCATCTACTACAAAAATGCCATCTTCTTTTGTGATAGTGAATTCATCTTCGTCTTCTAATTTATAAACTTTTCTTTCTACAAATTCTATTAAATCTTCTTTTGGAAGAGTTTTTAACACTTCTATTACTCTATCTAATAGTTCTTTTATTCCTTCTCCTGTTACTGCTGAAATTTTAAATATCTCTATATTGTTTTTCTTTGCCATTTTTTCTAGTTCTTTATACAAATTTTCATCTTGCATACTATCTATTTTATTCGCAACTATTATCTGCTTTCTTTTAGCTAATTTTTCACTATATTTTTTTAATTCTTCATTTATAATATTAAAATCCTTTACTGGATTTCTTCCTTCTGAACCTGAAACATCAATTACATGTAATAGTAATCTTGTTCTTTCTATATGCCTTAAGAACTGTAGTCCTAAACCTGTGCCTTCACTTGCTCCTTCTATTATTCCAGGTATATCGGCAATTACAAAACTTGCACCATACTCTGACTTTACAACTCCTAAGTTTGGCTCTAAAGTAGTAAAATGATAATCCGCAATTTTAGGTGTAGCTGAAGTTACTCTTGATAAAAATGTTGATTTACCTACATTAGGAAATCCTAATAATCCAACATCTGCCAATAATTTAAGTTCTAGAATTAATTCTTTTTCTATACCTTTTTCTCCATCTTGTGAAAATCTAGGAGCTTGCCTTGTTGCAGTTGCAAAATGAGAATTACCTTTACCACCTCTACCTCCAGGTACCACAAGTTCTTTTTGACCTTTTTCAGATAAGTCAGCAATCACTCTCCCTGTATCTTCTTCCTTTATAACTGTACCTATTGGCACACCAATGTAAAGGTCTTCTCCACTTTTTCCATAGCGTCTTCCACCTTCTCCATTTTTACCATTTTCTGCCTTAAATTTCTTTTTATATCTAAAATCTACTAGTGTATTGCTATCAGGGTCTACAAAGAAATAAATGTCTCCGCCTTTTCCGCCATCTCCACCATCTGGTCCACCTGCTGCTACATATTTTTCTCTTCTAAAAGAAACTGCTCCGTTTCCTCCATCTCCTGACTTCACTAATATTTTCACGTAATCTGTGAACATATTTCCTCCTTCTAAAGCTAAACTATTAGGGACGGGGTTAAATAGTTTAACAAAAAAATTATTTATATTAATGTTTTGCAATATTAATTAATTTGTTAAACTATTTAACCCCGTCCCTAATAGTTTAGTCAAAATAGTCTAACTTCATTGCTTTCTTTACTTTTTTCATGGTTTCTTTTGCTGTTAATTGTGCTTTTTTTGTTCCTTCCATTAATATTTTATCCACTATTTCAAGATTTTCTTCATAATATTTTCTTTTTTCTCTAATTGGCCTTAAAGTTTCTATTATATTTTTTGCAAGTTGCCTTTTACAAGCTACACAACCTCTAGCACCAGCTCTACATTCTTCACATACACACTTTACTTCTTCTTCTGTGCTAAATAACTTATGGTAATATGATACCATGCATATATCTGGATTTCCTTTGTCATCTTTTCTTATTCTTCCTGGGTCTGTTACAGCACTCATTACTTTTTTACTTATTTCTTCTTCGCTATCTGATAAATATATTGCATTTCCTAAAGATTTACCCATCTTTTCGTTTCCATCTAAACCCTTTATTCTTTTTCCACTAGATAAAACTGCTTCAGGCTCTACCAATACATCACCATATATTGAGTTAAATTTTCTTACAATTTCTCTACATTGTTCTATTAATGGTAATTGATCTTCACCTACTGGAACTAGCTGTCCTTCAAATGCTGTTATATCTGCTGCTTGACTTACAGGGTATCCTAAAAATCCATAAGTTACACTTTCTCCAAATAAATCCTTTTTTTGAGCTATTTCTGTTTTTACTGTTGGATTTCTTTGAAGTCTAGCTATTGTTACTAAATTAGAGTAAAAAACTGTTAATTCAGCTACTTCTGGTATTTTAGATTGTATATATATTGTCGTTTTTTCTGGATCAATTCCTGATGCTAAATAATCCATTGCAACTTCTCTAACATTTGCTCTTACTTTTTCTGGATTATTAAAATTATCTGTTAATGCTTGAACGTCTGCTATTAATATATATGGGTCATATAACCCTGAATTTTGCATTTCTATTCTTTTTTGTAAAGAACCAAAATAATGTCCTATATGTAATTTTCCTGTTGGTCTATCACCCGTTAATATTCTCTTTTTTTCTGCCATAATATATCATTCCTCTCCGAATATAAAATTATACTGATATTCTCATTTTTATTTACT
This sequence comes from uncultured Clostridia bacterium, assembly GCA_947626235.1. Classification (GTDB taxonomy): domain Bacteria; phylum Bacillota; class Clostridia; order TANB77; family CAG-508; genus UMGS1663. The sequence continues at coordinate 9,608 of CANQRI010000027.1, forward strand.
GTGTTATATTATAACTAATTTTTACCATTTTTACAAGATATAAATATAAAATTACCTTATAATACACTATATCATTTCGAAATATTTGAATTATACTTATTTTGAACTATAAGCATTTATATATTTTACATAATTTCTTTACTTGTTCTCTATTTTATGATATAATAACTCCATCAATTTATATAGGAGGAAACATAAAAATGATCATTAAAACTCGCGCCATCGACAGAGTTTTAAAAGAAAACCCCTACCTTAGCACTAGAAGATTTGGTCTTCCGTATATTGGTGCAAGGCATGATGGTGAAGCTTTTAATCCTACTGTCCAAGATATCGCAAATGCGATTAATTTTTATGGATACGAGGTCCGGGATGAAAATATAGTCACTATTCCAGATACGGACCTTGGCATCGGAAACCCTGTAAATTACAAACCATTTCCACCTTCAATCGAGGAAATGAAAAAATCTTTAGATTCTGGTATGATGTATCGCTACCCTTACACAGAAGGTGCTGATAGCATCAGGCAGCAACTTCTTGACTATGTTGAACAAGAAGGTTTTGTAAATACTGAGCCATATTCGTTTAATGATATTGACGAAAAAGGTCTTTGTGTTCATAACATAACCTTTCTTCCATCAACATCAATAGCATTCAACATGATTGTAAATATTATTTCTAAACCCGGTGATGTAATACTGGTAACTGGTCCAAACTATGGTCTTTTTACTATTCGGGCAGAGCGTGCAGGAGCTGAAGTTGAAGTCATTAATTTAGAAAAAGAAGATAACTATTTGATAAATCCAAACAAGTTAGCTAGCAAAATTGATGATATAAACGAAAGCTTGCAGAAAGTTTACAATCGAAGAAAAGGATATATTCCCAGAGTTGTAGCCTTTTTGAATGCTAACCCTAACAATCCTACTGGAAAAGTTATGGGAGAAAAGCATGCTGAACTTTTGAAACAAATTGGTGAAGTTTGCTTGAAAAGAGGTGTATTTATTATTGATGATCTCGTTTATAGAGACATCTGCTTTGACGGAAACAACTTAGCAAAGCCCATTGCAACTATTCCTGGAATGTTTAGGAATACTATCTCATTATTTGGTTTATCCAAAAGCTATGGACTTGCAAGTTTAAGAGCCGGATTCGTAGTTGCAGACGAGGTAATCATACGAGAACTTATTAACAGAATCTTCCAAGAGATGGATTCTTCTCCAGACATTGTAGGTAGAGCTTTAGCAGGCGCTTTTAATGCGACACCTTCACGTAAGCAGGCCTATGATGAGTATTTAACCAGTTAAGAGGTATTTATATTTACAATTTTAACTTGTTGAAGGCTTTGGTTTCTGGCATTGATACTGTAGATGTTAATTTAAAATCTGCAATAGAAAATGAAGTTACTGAAATTTTAGGAGCTGAAGTCTCTAATGAAGTATTAAATGGACTTCCATACGTTGACTTTCCTGAAAATTTGGAACCAGAATCTGGTTTCTTTGCTATTTTAGATTTTACCAAATTGAAGGGAATGAAATACAAAGGAAAACCCATATATACAGAAGAAGATTTGCTTCAGTTTTTCTACCGCACTTCACGCATTCGGTTTTTAATCGGTCAATCAATTTCTTGGCCGTACAAAGATGAACTTGTTGGTAGAATTTCATTTTCTGTAGACAAACCCAAATTAGTAAAAGCTTTTAGTAATATGTACAAAGCACTTAAGCTTTTAACTCCGAAAGATGAATATATTATTCGGAAAAATGAGCTTAAAGACCAAGAACAAATGGCTCACATTAAGGTAGATGGTTGGAAGAATGCCTATGACAGCATTATTTCTTCTATGTATCTTAATTCACTAAATTACGAGCAACAAACAGAGCGCTATATTAGTAGCTTTGATGAATACAAAGACCTTGTATTCGTTGCAGTAAATGGTGATGAAGTATTAGGCTATTCTTGCTTCGACCCTACTTCAAACGACATAGCAGATTCAGAGTTAGTTAGCCTTTATATTAAGCCATCTGAAATTGGCAAAGGCATTGGCACAAGTCTTTTTAGAGAAACGTGTAAAGAGCTATTGCAATTAGGTAAGAAAAATATGGTTGTTTGGTGTCTTGCAGATAATCATAATGCAATTAGCTTTTACGAGAAACTTGGTGGTAAAAAAGTTACAACAAAGCTCGCACAAATAGGAAGTGATTTTTATTTCGAGTATGGTTTCTATTTCGACCTTCAAAACATTTAATAATGTTAAAGCACTAATCCATGGGATTCACCTATGGATTAGTGCTTTTTTAGGTTGTATAATATTAATTTTGGTAAATAAAACTTTGGGCTATTTACATTGAGCTTTTTTACTGCACAAAAAAACAAAATCAAATTATATAACTTGATTTTGTTTTATATATTATATGTTAAGCTTGTGCAGTTTCCTCTACAGGATAAACACTAACTTTCTTTTTATCTCTTCCAAGTCTTTCAAACTTAACTTTTCCGTCTGCTAAAGCAAATAATGTATCATCGCTTCCGATTCCTACATTTGTTCCTGGATGGAATTTAGTTCCTCTTTGTCTTACTAGAATATTTCCAGCTAATACAAATTGACCATCTGCTCTTTTTAATCCAAGACGTTTAGACTCACTATCTCTACCGTTCTTAACACTACCTTGACCTTTCTTATGAGCCATTCTTCCTCACTCCTTTCGCGTGATTATAATTTATTTATAAATGCGATTATGATTTTCTATCAAAATTATGCTTCTACTTTTTCTGTTTTTGCTTTGCTTTCTGTTTTTGTAGCTTTTGCAGATGTTGCTTTAACTGTTTCTGCTTTAGCTTTTACTTCTGTTTTAGCCTCTGCCTTTACTTCTGTTCCAGCTTCTGCTTTTGTTTCTGTTTTTGCAGATTGCATAGCTATTTTTGTAATTTCTACTTTTGTAAATGGTTGTCTATGACCTTGAGTTCTTCTGTAGTTCTTTTTAGCTTTGTATTTGTAAACTAATATTTTTTTACCCTTACCATGAGCTACTACTTTTCCCTCTACTTTAACACCTTTTACATATGGAGCTCCAACTTCTACTTTTTTATCATCAGATACTAATACTACTTTATCAAATGTAACTTTCTTTCCTTCTTCAGCATCTAATTTTTCAAAAAATACAACGTCTCCTTCTGATACTTTGTATTGCTTTCCACAGCTCTCGATTATTGCGTACATTAATGTACACCTCCCTTTATATGTATACTCGCTAAGCATAAAATACTAGGTAGCTAACCTTTCTGTTACAAAACATTTTATTACTAAAACATTCTTTATCAGCAGAATATTAGCATTTCATACCCGACCCAGGCGGCTTACAGATAATTATTTTAACATAATTTACCTTAATTGTCAACGATTTTAAATAATTTAAATTCTAAATAATCTGAACTTATTAATTTAAAATCAATTCCATCTTTTATTCCTTCTATTGCGTCCTTATGTGAATTTCCATGTAGATGACCATAGAAACATCTTTTTATATTATATTTCTTCATTATTTCAACAAATTCTGACTTATATATATATTCATTTTTCATACTTACATTAGAAATTGGTGGATAATGCATAATTGCTATTATTTCTTTGTCATCTCCATATTTTTCTATAGCATCATTTATAGATAATTCTAACCTTAACGCCTCTCTTTTTATCATTTTAGAAGCATTTTCTGTATCAAGCAAATTCCAACCTCTAGTACCTACAATTATTTTATTTTCTATTAAATAACTATTATTATGTAAAAAATCCACATTTTGTATATTATTTTCTTCTAAATATTTTTTCATTGAAGTTACAGTAGTCCACCAATAGTCATGATTGCCTTTTAATAATATTTTCCTTCCTGGCAAGCTATTTAAATATTCAAAATCTTTATATGTATCTTTTAAATGCATAGCCCATGAAAAATCACCCGCAAGTATAACGGTATCTTGCGGTTTTACATTTTCATTCCAATTTTCTTTTATTTTCTCGCTATGATTTTTCCAATTTGCACCAAATATTTCCATTGGTTTATTTTCTCCAAAAGACAAGTGCAAATCGCCAATTACATATATTGACATATATAACTCTTCCTCTCGCTAAACTATTAGGGACGGGGTTAAATAGTTTAACAAATTTACTTTTTGTTTTAAAACAATAATATTATATTTTTTACGTTGCCCCATTTAAGAAAATGTCCCCACGAATCACTTCGAAAAATATAATATTATTGTTTTGAAAATAGTATAAATACTTTTTTTGCTAAACTATTTAACCCCGTCCCTATTAGTTTAGCAATTTTAAATTAGGCTCTGCATTTAAATCTAAACCAGATGTAACTCCGTTTATATAATTATAGTATCCTGCAGAAGCTATCATGGCTGCATTATCTGTGCATAATACAGGTTCTGGATAATATATTTTCATATTATTAGTTTTCTCTAACTCCACAAATTTTTCTCTTATATAGCTATTAGCTGATACACCGCCAGCTAATACTATGGTATTTATATTCAATTTTTTTGATGCATTTAAAGTATGTTCAATTAAAATATCTGTTACTGTTTTTTCAAAACTTGCTGATAAATCTGCTTTATTTATATTTGAATCTTTATGATTTAAATTTATAACTGCAGTTTTAATTCCGCTAAAGCTGAAATCTAAATTATCAAAATGAGTTGTAGGTAGTTCTATATTTGCACTTCCCTCTTTTGCAAGTTTATCTATTTTGGGGCCTCCAGGATATCCTAACCCTATAACTCTTGCTACTTTATCAAATGCTTCCCCTATTGCATCATCTCGAGTTTTTCCTAATATTTCGAAATTTTTATAATCTTTAATATATACTAAATGAGTATGGCCCCCTGAAATTATTAATGCAATAAATGGTGGTTTTAAATCTTTATGAGTTATATAATTAGCTGCAATATGACCTTCTATATGATTTGTACCAACAAGTGGTTTATTACTTGCATAACTTAATGCTTTTGCATAAGATACACCTACTAAAAGAGCTCCTACAAGACCTGGACCATATGTACATGCAACTGCATCTATATCGCTTAATGTAACTTTTGCTTCTTTTAATGCTTTTTTCATAACATTAGAAATAGCCTCTACATGATTTCTAGAAGCTATTTCTGGTACTACTCCACCAAACCTCTCATGTATTGGCACTTGTGAGCTTATTATATTTGATAAGACTTCTCTTCCATCTTTTACTACTGCTACAGAAGTTTCATCACAACTTGTTTCTATTCCTAGTACTAACATTTTCTCCTCTTTCTCTATACTTAATTTATATGTTTATTTGTTCATATTTTTATTACATACTTCATAAACTATTAATTTTTATTTCTTATTAGTAATTTTTAAATTACCCTTCCAAATAATCCTAATATGAATTTAGAAATTATATTAAATGAACCAGATATTATTGGTGAAATTATTGTTCCTGCTATTGGAGTTATCCATATAACAACAAAAACTATATATAATATTTGCCAGTTTCTATCCATCCATTCTTTTGCCTTATATGGTAAAAAGTTTCTTAACACTTTTGAACCATCTAATGGTGGTAATGGAATTAAGTTAAAAATACCCAAACCTAAGTTTATAGTTATACATTGTATAATTACCTGCATTGCTATAAGTACTCCCTGATTTGCTCCTACTAATGATATTGCCCCATATGAACTAAAGCTTATATAACTGTTAGTAACCATTAAAACTATTCCAGCAATAATTGTAAATACTATTGCCAATATAAAGTTCATTAATGGTCCTGCAAATGATACTATTGCTTCACTTGCAGACATTGATCTATTTCTATTAAAATTTCTTGGATTTATTTCTACAGGTTTTCCCCAACCAAACCCAGCAAAAAACAATAACACTGAACCTATTGGATCTAAATGGGAAAGTGGATTTAAATTTAATCTTCCCTGCCTTCTAGGTGTATCATCTCCCAATTTATCTGCTGCAAATGCATGTGCAAACTCATGAAAAGTTATTGCAATTAATACTGCTGGAATTGTTAAAACTAAATCCAACAATCCCTCTGGATTTGAAACATATCTTAATACACTAAACCCGATTAAAATTGCTAATATTATAGAAATTGATCTTCTATCTAAACCAAAACCAAACATTAATACTCTCCTTTTATGGTTAATTATATTTACTTTGCATACTATATCATATATTACGAAAAATTTCAATGATTAAAAGGTATTTAAACTTATTATTATGAAAGAAATGTGATAATGTCTTAATTAAAGAAATGAGAAAATGTCCCAACTAAAAAATAATTGTTCTCTTAAATGATATAATTAAAACTATCATTTAAATTTAAGGAGGACAATATGAGAAAGGTGGAACTCTCATTGAAAGAAAAATTAAAATATGAA
>CANQRI010000028.1 GCA_947626235.1 uncultured Clostridia bacterium
CTACACTGCTTCATTTCCAAATGATTTAAAATATTTTATAAAATTGTAAAGAACTCGGCTTTATGCCGAGTTCTTTCATATATAAGTAAATCTGTAAGCCGGGTTCTGTCGTGAATAGTCATTTATCTACTTTCTATATTACTATAGAACTTACAGCCACCGAGTTAGAAGATGACGAGCAGTCTTAGCCTTCTTTTACGGTGTTGCTCCAGATGGGGTTTACACAACATTCTATGTCACCATAGAACTGGTGAGCTCTTACCTCGCCTTTTCACCCTTACCTAAATATTTAGGCGGTAATTTTCTGTTGCACTTTCCTTAAGGTTTCCCTCACTGGACGTTATCCAGCATCATTGCTCTGTGGAGCCCGGACTTTCCTCGTACGCTACCTTTCGGTATTGCTATACGCGACTATTCAATTTACTCATAATATTATTTTAATACGTATATCATAAAAAGTCAAGATAATGCACTATTTAAGGCAATATTTCTGTGTATTTAATAATTCTATCATCTTTAAAGCGACATAATCTATTCAACATTTTCGATATTTTCCATTAAACTTTTATACTTTATATAATATAATGATTTATCTTGTTTATCAACGCAATTATTAAATTCTCCTAATGATACATAAACTTTACTCATTTTTTTCTGATTTTGAACACTTTTTTCATTTGCATTATTTATCATATTTGTAACATATTCTTGAGCTGTCGTAATTCGCTGTTTTGCCCCATTCCAGTCATTTTGCTCTATTAAAGCATAAGAAGCTATTACATTAGATTTAGCATACAATAAATTTATATTAGTTGAATCATCTGTATAATGCTCTGCATACTTTGGTATATATGAATACAAATTTGCAAGCATAGCAGATGTATTTACTTTATCTTCATTTTGAACATCTACAATTAAGTCATCTAATTGATTACTAAAGCTTAAAATATCTTCATTACTTACATTTACAGAATGTAAATCTACTATTATATTTGACCATATAGAATACAGATTTTCAACTTCATTTTTTGTAGCTTTCCAATCAACCTCTTGATTATTTTCTAAAATTCCTTGTTCTTTCATTTCATATTGAATAGTAGATGATTTAGAGTCTGAACTATCTGATGAATCTCCGCCAGAAGATCCTCCACTTTTGCCAGAATCTCCTCCTGAAGATGCTTCTTTACCACCTTCTGAAGAACTTCCTCCTTCTGAAGAGCCTCCACCTTCAGATGATTCTCCTCCTTCTGAACCACTACTATCTGATTGTCCACTTTGTGAACCTGATTTTTGATCTTGACCATTTTGTTTCGAACTTTCACTTGACATATCTTCCTGTGATAAAACATAGTTTGTAAGTTTAATATTATTTAAGCCATTAATCATTGCCACCAATTTATTTTCTACTAACTTTACTTCTTGCCCCACTTTTTCCTTTGTTTTATTGGTTTCACCGCAACCAGTTAACAAAAAAGTAAAACTTAAGCACAATATAATTACAAATATATATGTTAAAAATTTATTTTTCATATTCCACCTCTTTTAATTATTATCGTATAAAATTTCAATTTTATTCCTTGTATAGATATAAAAAAAATTTTCATAATATAATTAAAAGGAGATTTTTATGTATACTACAGTAAAATTATATAGTAATGAAAAAAATGAAATTTTTAAATTTTTAAATAGTTTCTACAATTCTGATAAAAATATTCATTCAGAATCAAAAACAAAAAACAGCCCTTATTCTATAAAGGCTGATGATTTAGAATGGCAAAATAACTATGATAACCCTATTGAAATGACTGATATAATAGGTACTTTCATAGATAACAATGATAAATTCAAAATCAATATGTGGATATCTATTGATTCGGACGTTTATATTAATGTTACAGACCAAAATGCTGATGAAATCATTCGATATTTATATGAAAGATTTCCATATTAGTTTTAACATTAATATAGTTTATTTTTCTAAAATAATAGTAACTGGTCCATTATTTAGAAGCTCTACTTCCATATGGGCACCAAAAGTACCGTGCTCTGTTTTTATTCCTTCTTTTCTGCATTGCTCCATGAAATATTCATATAATTCATTTGCTAAATCTGGTTTTGCTGCATTTATAAAACTTGGTCTATTTCCGCCTGTGCAGTCTGCATATAAAGTAAATTGAGAAACTACCAATAATTCTCCATTAATATCTTTTAATGATAAATTCATTTTATCATTTTCATCTGTAAAAATTCTTAATTTTATTAGTTTTTGAACTAAATAGTCTGCGGTCTCCTTTGTATCTGTTGGCGCTACACCTAAAAGAACAAGGTAACCTTGTTCAATTTGACCAGTTATTTCATCATCTACTGTAACCTTTGCATTTTTTACTCTTTGTACAACTAACCTCACAAAAATTCACATTCCTTTCTAACTTCGTGCAAATATGTAAATTTCATTTATTCAATTAACATATATCTCTCATTTGTTCAACTAACATATAAATATCATTTATTAAATTAACATATAAATTTTACTTATTCCATTTCAGATTTCTTTTCCCTTGTCATAAGCATATTTACTGCTACATCTGGTTTAAGTCCATTATGTAGCATATTGTACACTGCATCTATAATAGGTACTTCTACTTCATATTTTTGTGCAAGTTTATAGGCAACTTCAATATTGTCTACTCCTTCTATTACCATACCTATTTCTTTTCTGGTTTCTTCTAGGCTTTTACCTTGACCCATCATTTTTCCAGCTCTTCTATTTCTACTATGTTCGCTTAAACACGTAACTATTAAATCTCCTAATCCTGTCAAACCATAAAATGTTTCTCTTTTTCCGCCAAGGAATACTCCTAATCGTGAAATTTCTGTAAGACCTCTTGTTATTAATGCTGCAAAGCTGTTATCTCCTAAACCTATTCCTGCTGCAACACCTGCACAAAATGCAATTATATTCTTTAAAGCTCCTCCAAGCTCTATTCCTTTCATATCTTCTGACAAATATACTCTTAAATTTTCATTCATGAATATATCTTGTAAATCCTCTGCAACTTTCATATCTTCAGAAGAAATAACCATTAGTGTAGGCATTCCTTTTGAAACTTCTTCTGCATGGCTTGGACCTGAAAGAACTGCTAAATTTGTATTTGGCATTTCTTCTTTAAAAACTTCATCTAATGTATATAAAGTTTCTGATTCAAAACCTTTTGTACATATTACTATCGTTTGATTTGTTACATATTTTTTATATTCTTTTACAGTACTTCTAGTATGCTTTGATGGCGTTACATGTAAAATATATTCACTACCTTCTATTGCCTCTTGATATGAAGTAGTACAATATATTCCTTCTGGTATTGTAATTTCAGGCAAAAACTTGCATTTTTTTTCATTATTTATTAAATCTGCTTCTTCTTGTAAAAAAGACCATACTTTTACTTCATTTCCTAATTTTGCTAAATGTATTGCCAATGCTGTTCCCCAACTTCCACTTCCTATTATTGCAATTTTTCTCAATGTAATTTTCTCCTTCCAAATTCATATTTACATACACTCACAGAATTCTCATTAATCGCATTACCATTATGCTCTGTTGCCTGTATTCTTAAAGTCTAATTTATTTACTTATTTTTTTAAAATCTAACCTATTTTCTGTTCCTGTTAAAAGTCTTTTTACATTAGCTCTATGGTTATATACTACAAGTATAGCTAATATTATTGCATATATAATATAATTTCCCTCTGGTACTAAATATGCACTTCCTTCTACTGCTGGCATAAATATAACCAATACTGGAAATAGTATAGCAGCTGCTATAGAACCTAATGATACCATTCTCGTAAGAATCATTAATACTAAAGCAAATACCAAACAAATAAGACCTATATTCCAGTTTGTTATTAATAAAACACCTAAAGATGTTGCAACTCCTTTTCCACCTTTAAAATTAAAGAATATAGGAAATGTATGTCCTAATATAACTGCAATTCCTGCTAATTGTATTAATAAAGATTTATTTATATCTGGTACAAGTAAACCTACAACGTATGCAATTAAAATTGCAACTACTCCTTTTAAAACATCACATAAAAGTGTGATTGCAGCAGCTTTTTTTCCAACTGTTCTTAATACGTTTGTGCTACCTGCATTTCCACTTCCTTTTTCCCTTACGTCAAATCCTGCCATTTTTTTACTAATAATTACTGAAAAGCTTATACTTCCTATTAAATAAGCTATAATTGCTATTACTATATATGCTACTATCATATGTATTCCTCCTTATTTTTCTCTAACAATCATTCTAACTGGTGTTCCAGTTAATCCAAATTCTTTTCTAATTTGATTTACTAAATACCTCTCGTATGAAAAATGAAATAATTTTTTGTCATTTACAAATACAACAAATGTTGGTGGTTTTGTAGACGCTTGTGTCATATAAAATATTTTTAGTCTTTTTCCTTTATCTGTTGGTGGCTGTACTATTGAAATTGCTTCATTTAGTACCTCATTTAATACTGCTGTTTTTACCCTCATAGCATTTTGATTTGCTACTATATTTATCATTTCAAATAATTTCTGCACCCTTTGACCTGTTTTAGCAGATATAAATATTATTGGTGCATATGAAATATATGATAATTTATTGTATACGTCTTTTTTATATTGTTCTATAGTGTTTGTATCTTTTTCATATTCATCCCATTTGTTTATTACTATTATTATGCCTTTTCCTGCCTCATGTGCTTCTCCTGCAATTTTAGTATCTTGCTCTGTAACCCCTTCATTAGCATCTATTATTAATAAACATACATCTGCTCTTTCTACTGCTAAAACACTTCTCATTACACTATACTTTTCTACTTTTTCTTCTACTTTGCTTTTTCTTCTAATTCCTGCCGTATCAATAAATACATATTTACCAAATTCATTTTCAAATTCAGAATCTATTGCATCTCTAGTAGTTCCTGCTATATCACTTACAATTACTCTATTTTCTCCAAGTATTTTATTTACTAAAGATGATTTTCCTACATTTGGCTTACCTATTATTGCTACCTTTATAATTGTATCCTCGCCTTCTTCTTCAGAATCTGGTAAATTTTCATATATAGCATCTAATATATCTCCTATTCCTAAAGCATTTACCGCAGATACAGGATATGGATCGCCTAAACCTAAATTATAAAATTCGTATATATCATCTGGTGTTTTGCCAAAGTTATCAGCTTTGTTACATACTAATAAAACTGTTTTTTTAGACTTTTTAAGCATCAATGCTATATCTTTATCCGCTTCAGTTACACCTTGTTTTATGTCAGTTAAAAATATAATTACATCTGCAATATCTATTGCAATATTAGCTTGCTCCCTCATTTGAGATAATATAACATCTTTTGACTCTGGCTCAATACCACCAGTATCTATTAAATTGAATGTTTTACCTCTCCATGTAGCTTCTGCATATATTCTATCTCTTGTAACACCAGGTTCATCTTGAACTATTGATATTCTTTTTCCAACTATATAATTAAAAAATGTTGATTTTCCTACATTTGGTCTTCCTATTATTGCTACTGTTGGTTTTGCCATTTTACTTTTCCTTTCTAACTCTATGTTATTTTTTTAATTCTATACTATTTTATAACAATCAACATTATAAGTCAATTTTATTACTTTAAAAATAATGTTTTTCTTGCTTACATAGATTGCTTGTTTTTAATTTTTTCTATAACTACATATAGTATAAATGCCATAATTGAAATAATTGATATTATATAAGAAATTTTTGTTATTAAAGTTCCTACATACTCCACTTTTATATTTCCACTTTCTATACCTTCCATTTTAGTTTGTAAATATCCATTTTCAGATTCTTCAGTTTTCAATTCCACTATATTTCCATTTTCTATAGTTATTTTATACCCTGGGTAATATATATATGGCAATTCTAAAACTGTGTTTTCTTCTATATTTTCTAGCTGTGCTGTTAATTTAAATTCATTTTTCTGTTCATTCTCTATGTTTGCGCTTCCAGATAAAATATAAATTTTATCCTCTCTTTCTTTCATGTATGTGCTTTGTAATGCAAGTGCTTTTACTGGAAGATATTCTCTATTTATTTGCATATGGCTTATTTTTTTATTATTCATAATGCTATTTTCATATGCTTCATCTACACTTATTTCTCTAGGATAGCCTTGAGATGTATATTTTTGTTCAGACCTTTGTATATCTCTTTGTATAAAACCAAATATAGTTTGAATTCCAAATGCTGTAATTAATATAATTGCAATTATTGAAGCTCCCACTTGCATATTTTCTTTTTTGCAAATTTTTTCTATTATCCATTGTAAATTTATTGCACATAAAAGTGATGCAAAAAATATGAAAAATCCTAACATTCTCCATGGATATTGCAATTTACAAAGTATGCTAGGAACATATTTCCATGGGAAAAATGATGTACACATTATTATAGAAATCATTGAAAATATAAAAAATATTATATATATATCTTTATACTTTTTATCTATTTTATATACACCATAAATACTTACTATTGTTAATAAAAGCATTGGGATTCCTATAACAAAAGTAGTTCCATCTTCTTCTTCAATGTCTTTTATAAATTGAGAAAATTGTACTGTATTTTTAGCTGTAAATTCATTAGTAGTATTCATAATATTATTGTTCATAATAGCATACTCTGCCTTGTTTGAAGCCTCTAACATTGGAAATACAAACATTGCAGATATAAGTATTATAAAAGCTATGTTTATTGCACACTTTTTTAAAATTTCTTTTTCTTTTAATTTCTTTATAAAGAATAACACGTATATAGCGCAAAATATTGCTACATATAATGTTGATACTGTATGTGACAATATTAAGCCTGCAGCACCAATAGTTATATAGTAATGCTTTTTTCCATCATTATTAAATAAATTATACAGTCCTAAAAATACTAACGGAATAAATACTGCTGCCATAAATTCGCCTATTGCATACCTTATATATACGTTTGCAAGCTTATATGGTGCTACTATATATAATATTGCTGCAAATAAAGCAACTATTTTCTTTTTAGTTACTTCGTTTACAAATTTATACATTGTAAATCCAGATAAAATAATACATATTATTCCAAATATTTTTAATGCCGACGTATATGTTGGTGTAAATATTTTTATTATTAAGGGCAAGTAACAAGTAAGTGCAGGATAAAACAAGTTTATTGCATACCCCATTCCATTACAATATTCCGATGCTATTATTGGTGGAATTTGTGCCATTTTAGTTGCATCGTCCGTGCCTATTAATCTTAAAAAATGAATAAAACCATCATGAGTGTTTCTAATATTAGTTTGTAATAATGGTAATCCAATAATTAAGCCTACAATTAAAATAATTACAATATATGTCCAATTACTATCTTTTAACTTTTGTACCCAATTTTTCATAGTTGGTCTCCTTATACGTAAATTATTGTACCATTAAAATTTATTTTATACAATAAATTTTATTACACAATTTATTTAACACGCAAAAAAATAACAGCTTTCATGCTGTTACCTCTTTTTATTAATCTTCTTTTTTAGAAACTACTTCTTTTCCATTGTAATAACCACAGTTTGGGCATACTCTGTGTTGCATCATCATTTCATGACAATGTGGACATGCCACTAAGTTTTTATTTTCTAATTTCCATGTTGATCTTTTTAAAGCTGTTCTTGCTTTTGACCATCTTCTTTTTGGTTGTGCCATTTTTATTCCCCCCTCGTAATTAGCTACTTGTATATATTTTACATAATTTACATCTTTTAAAGTTACTATAATATTATACCTAGATTTCTTGAAGTTGTCAATAGTTAAAGCGAAAGAATTTCATTTCACTTGAAATAGTATAGAGAGCTATTTTTTACCTTTTTCTTGACGTCTTATTAAATTTTTATTACATTTATTGATTTTTTTTCATATTAATGATATAAATTCAAACATAACTTATTATAAAAACATGTAAAGCGAGGTGGTCCCGATGGGTAGAGTTATTGAAAAAGCTATTAGAATCGATGAAGGAAATTTTGAAGTTTTTTTAAATGAACATCCAGAAATCAAATATTCAGTTGTTAATGGGACCCCTTTTTTAAGATTAGGTCCCGGTGTTGAATCCGTATGCTTTATTTATCTTGATGGCGAAATTTTATGTTTGGAATACAGCTATAACGGAGATATTATTTATTATCCGAGAAAATTTAAGTTTTAATCTTTATGATGTTTATGTGGGTGGAGCAAACTTGCTCTACCTATATTTTTTTCATTTGTACAAATTTATGCAACCTTTTTTGGTATTTTGCATATACTATCATATATTATAGAAAAAGGAGTTTATTATGTGTGGTATTGTTGGTTTTGTTAATTTAAAACAAGAAATTTCAAATGAAAATTATAAAAATATTTTAACTAATATGAATAATTGCCTAAAGCAAAGAGGACCTGATGAAAATGGAACTTATATTACTAATCATGCTTGTTTAGCACACAGAAGACTTATTGTTGTTGATCCAAATGGAGGAAAACAGCCAATGAGTTTTATCTATTATGGCAACAAATATACAATTATATATAATGGTCAATTATATAATACTGACGAATTAAGAAAAGAACTTGCAAGCATCGGTTTTACTTTTAATGGGCATTCTGATACAGAAGTATTGTTAAAATCCTACATACATTGGAAATATGATGTAGTTCATAAATTAAATGGCATTTTTGCTTTTGCAATATGGGATGAAAATAATCAAGAATTATTTATTGCAAGGGATCATTTTGGCATTAAGCCTTTATATTATCATCAACAAGATGATTTTTTTATAATTGCTTCTGAAATAAAATCTATTTTAAGTTTTCCTCATGTAGAAGCAAAAATTGATTCAGAAGGACTTGGTGAACTATTTGGAATAGGACCTTGCCATACTCCTGGAAATGGTTTATTTAAAGATATTTTTGAATTAAAACCAGCTCATTTTGGAATATATAATTCTTCTGGTCTTCATACTGAAAGGTATTGGAAATTGATAAGTAAACCTCATCAAGATAGTTTAGGTAAAACTTGTGAAACTGTTCAATTTTTATTAGAAGATTCTATTAAAAGGCAACTTGTTTCAGATGTTCCCCTATGCACATTTTTATCTGGTGGTTTAGACTCAAGCATTATAACTCTATATGCTTCAAATTATTGTAAGGAGCATGGTCTACCTCCTTTAAATACTTTTTCTGTAGATTATGTAGATAATGATAAAAACTTTAAAAAAACAGATTTTCAACCAAATTCAGATAACTATTATATAAATTTAATGGTAAATAAACTGCATACAAACCATAAAAGCATTGTTCTAGACACACCTGAACTTGCTAAGGCTTTAGAAGATGCGATGATTGCACGTGATTTTCCAGGTATGGCAGATGTAGATTCTTCTTTATTATTATTCTGCAAAAATGTAAAACAATATGCAACGGTTTCATTAACTGGTGAATGTGCTGATGAAATATTTGGTGGCTATCCATGGTTTTTCAGAGAAGATGCTTTGAATTCAGGAACCTTTCCATGGTCTATTGCTATTTCAGAAAGACAAAATTTATTAAATCCAGAAATTAGCAAGAAAATTGATTTAAAATCTTATATAGATTATCGATATAATGAAAGTTTAGATGATGTAGAAATTTTGAAAACTGATAGCGAAGAAACTGCTGAAAAAAGAAAAATTTCGCATTTAACACTAAACTGGTTTATGCAAACATTACTTGACCGAAGTGATAGAATGGCTATGTATAACGGTTTTGAATTAAGAGTTCCTTTCTGCGATTATAGGCTCGCTGAATATGTATGGAATATTCCATGGGAAATGAAAGCCTTAAATGGCAGAGAAAAAGGTCTTCTTCGTTATGTGATGAGGAACGCTCTTCCTTCAGAAATTGTAGATAGAAAAAAGAGCCCTTATCCTAAAACTTGGAACCCTACTTATTTAGCAACCGTTAAGCAAATGCTTACTGAAATTATGCAAAATAAAAACGCTCCTATTAATAATTTACTTAATAGAGATTACATTTTGCAAAT
Source organism: uncultured Clostridia bacterium (assembly GCA_947626235.1). Taxonomy (GTDB): domain Bacteria; phylum Bacillota; class Clostridia; order TANB77; family CAG-508; genus UMGS1663. Next base: position 10,122 of record CANQRI010000028.1, read on the forward strand.
TATAGAAACTGATGGCACCGCTTTTACTAGACCATGGTTCCGGCCAACTTATGACTGGTCCGCAACTTATGGCTTACCTTTGCCAAGTTAATATGTGGCTTGAGAGGTATCAACCTAAAATTGAGATATAATCTTCTAATTTTGATGTGGTCACAATTTGTGACCACATTAAAATTTTATATTTTTTTAAGGTCGCATTTTGCGACCTTAAAGAATGCATATGATAAATATCTCTTTCTTCATACTTGAGGTTGCAAATTGCAACCTCAAGTTTCCTGTTTGGATAATAGAAACTGTTTGTTCTGTACAAGCCCTTTCTGTTCTATATTTTTAAAATGTGGTTCCAAATTGGAACCACATTTTATTTAACTTATTTTTTCCATATTATTTTACTTATTATTTATTTTTTCTATATATTCCTCATCTTGTATTTTAGAAATTGCAAAACATTTCTTGCCTAAATCTTTAAGTGATACCCCTATATGATATAGCTCTTTATTATCAATTATCATAAATCTATCGTGAAATTTATCGGTATAGGCTAATTTTAAAGTAGGATATTGCGTGTTAAATTTTTGAATGTCTATTTTTCTTATGTTACTATTTTGTGATGTTAAAATTACCACTTCTACATCTTTATTCTTCTTTACTAACATTTTTAAAATACTATCGTCTATGTAATTATCTATTATTAAAATTTTATTTTGTGCAGTCTTTATAATGTCTACAATTAAACTATATGCATCATAAATTTGTCCATCAAAAAATATTTTTTGTTTAAATTCTTCTTGTTTATCTTTTTGTAATTCGTCAAAAATAATGTCAAATTTTTTATCTTGTTCTAGTAATTTATATTCAACATTTGTTAATCTTTCAAATACTTGTCCATTTGATGATATGAATTTTCTCATTTCAACAAAAGCTTCTACAATTTTTATACTTACTTCTATTGCTATTTTATTTTTTAATATTCCTGAAAGCATTAAAATTCCTTTTTCTGTGAAAACATATGGAATTTTTTGTTTTCCACCACGGATTTTTGAAGTCGCAATTTGCGACTTCAAAACGTCATACTCTTTATTGGATAGTTGAAAACAAAATTCTTCTGGAAATCTTTCAATATTCCTTTTTACAGTTTCATTTATTCTTTTTGTATCATAATGATACAGCATAGCCACATCACTATCTAACATTACCTGTTTTCCTCTTATGTTATAAATTAAATTTTTAATATTCTGTATTTCATAATTTACTACATTATTTTCTATATCTAATTTTTCGTTTATTGGTGCGATACTATTTTCTTTTTCCATATTATCACATCCTTTTCACTGCATATATAGTATAGAACATTTGTTTTGTAATGTCAAGATTTTATTTTATCATTTCTAATTTTTCTTTCACATCATCTTCACAATCTCTCATAGCTAAAATAGTTTCTTCAAAAAGTTTATCTAAATCCCAGTCTAACATTTCTGCTCCTTGTTTTATAACATCTCTTGAACAGCCTGCTGCAAATTTTTTATCTTTAAATTTCTTTTTCAAACTAGAAACTTCCATATCCTTTGTACTTTTTGATGGTCTCATTTTTGCAGCAGCCCATATTAAACCTGTTAATTCATCTGTTGCAAATAGAATTTTCTCCATCTGATGTTTTGGCTCTAAATCTGAACATATTCCATATCCATGTGAGCAAATACTATAAATCATTTCGTCTGGAGCATTTATTTCTTTTAATAGTTCCGGTGCCTTCTTGCAATGTTCTTCTGGATATTGTTCAAAATCTACATCATGCAAAAGTCCTACTATTCCCCAGTATTCTTCGTCTTCCCCTAATTCTTTTGCAAAATACTTCATTACTCCTTCTACTGTTAATGCATGTAATAAGTGAAACTCCTCTTTATTATACTTTTTTAATAAACTAATTGCATCTTCTCTATTCATATTAATACCATTCCTTTCTTAATAATAAAAACATACCATATCTCATTAAAAAAAGCAAGAAATACTCTTGCTTTTTATTTGTGTAATTCAATGCAAAATTCTATAAAATCATCATCATTTTTTGCCACTATTGTTCCACTATGTAGTTCTATTATTTCTTTAGTTATAGCAAGTCCTAAACCTGTTCCCCCTGTTTTCGTACTTCTTGATTCATCTACCCTATAGAATTTATCAAATATTTTCTCTAACTTATATTTAGGTATTTTATCTCCCTTGTTTTTAAAACTAATTTTTATATCATTATCTTTTTCTTCCATGTTGATTAATATTTCTGTATTTTCATAACTATAGTTAATAGCATTTTTTAAAAGATTTTCAAATGCTCTTGCAAGTTTATCTCCATCACCTAAAAAGTAAATATGTGCACTCTTATTTACCACACATTTTAGATTTTTTTCTTGTAGCATTGGATAACATTCATCTACTAATTGATCTATTAAAAATGATAAATCTATTTTCTTTTTATTTATTGGCATATCTTGCAAATTATATCTTGTTATTTCAAAAAATTCATTTATAAGTTCCTCTACTCTTAAAGATTTATCTAATGCTATATTCATATATTTTTCCTTTAAATTTTGTGAAATTTCTTTTTCTTGAGTAAGTAATGTTAAATATCCTATTATTGAAGTAAGAGGTGTTTTTAAATCATGTGCCATATACATTATTAAGTCATCTTTCTTTTGTATTGCTTCGTTTGCAATGTTCTTATTTCTTATTAAATCAATTCTTATAGTATTAAGCTTATTCTCCAAAATGGCTAAATCGCTTGGAAGACTTATTTCTTTTTCAGGATTTTTCAAAATACTATCTACAGATTCCATTATTTTTACCATATAATTATTCATATTTTGTATTACAATAAATGTAGTTATTGCAAATATCAATAAATATGTTAAAATAAACACTAACCCTTTATTTGCTACAAAGAAATAATATAATTGTGCACTCATCTTGTACACCATCGAAGCTATTTCATCTTGAAAAATTACATCAACTATAAGTAAAAATATTAGCATAGCAATAACGGAGTATATTATTATTTTTATTGTACTTTTTATAGCAATACTATTTTTTAATTTTGTAAATTCTTTACTATTCAACTACTTTTCTCCCCTTAATCTATTTTATAGCCTACTCCCCAAACCGTTTTTATAAATTTAGGTTTTTTCGTATCTTCTTTTAGTTTTTCTCTTATTCTTCGTATATGTACCATTACCGTATTGTTATTATCTAAATACTTTTCCTTCCATACATTTTCAAATAATTCTTCTGAACTCACAACATTTCCTCTTTTGTTTGCTAAATATAATAAAATATCAAATTCTAAAGGTGTCAATTCTACCTCTTCATCATAAAGAATGCATTTATGCTTTGTTTTATCTATTTCTAATCCATCAATATATATTTTTTTCTCTTCATCTTTATCATTATATTTTGTGTATCTTCTTAATGCTGATTTTACTCTTGCAATTAATTCAAGTGGATTAAATGGCTTTGTTATATAGTCATCTGCTCCAAGTGTAAGCCCTGTTATTTTATCCTTATCTTCTATTTTTGCAGTAAGCATTATAACAGGAAACTTCAAATTTTTATCTCTAATATATTGGCAAATTTCAAATCCATTTTTTCCTTTTATCATTACATCTAATATAGCCAAGTCTAATTTTTCTGTATCTATGCAATTTATTGCATCTTTTGACTCATAAAATTTATAAACATTATAATTTTCATTCTTCAAATATAATTCCACTAAATCTGCTATTTCTTTTTCATCATCTAATACTAAAACATTCATTGCTCTCATTCCTTTTTCCAAGGTTTTTACTAATTATAACATATATTTACTTATTAAAAAAGTAAGTTGTTAATTTGTAAGAAAATGTTAAGATTTTTTTAATGTTTTCTTAAAACAGTTTTCTTTCGCCTTATGTATAATCTTATTACAAGCTCATATTTTGCTACATTAATCATTTTATAAATTGAAAGGAATGAGTTTTATATGAAGAGAAAACGTAAAATTCGAATAAACTTTAAAAGACTATTAGCTACTTTATTTATAGTAGGAATTATTATATTTCTATTTTTTAATAATAAACCTAGTAATTCAAACCAATCATCTATTAATATAACTGCAAAATACGAAAATGAAAACTATTCTGGTACTGGCAGACAAACTGTAACAGACAAAGATGGTTATTCTACAACATTTACCACTTTTACCGGAAAAACATATAAAGAATTTAAACAAAATGGAAACTCTTCATGGAGTAATAATGCATATTGGGATAGTGTTATGTCTTATGAAGGTTGCGGAATAACTTCAATGTCCATAATACTTAGTGGTTATAATATGAATTATACCCCTGAAGATTTAAGAGTAAAATATTATCCTGTACTTTCTGGAGATAATATTCCTTCTGAACTATCAAACACTTTTGGAATACCTAATTCTAATTTTTATTATGACTCTGAACATATGTCTAATGATTATATTATTGAACATTTAAAAAATGATACACCTATTTTAGTTTGTGTATGGGACAAGCCTTGTGATAATCGCTGGACTACTGCTTCACACTTCATGGTATTGCTTGCATGTGACGATTATAATATGGTATATGTTTCTAACCCTAATGGTTTAGACGATACTTCTAAAGCTTCTGGCTGGTATGATATTAATGAAATAACTCCATATATTGCTAAAATACTCTACTTAAACTAATAGGGACGTTGTTAAATAGTTTAGTGAAAATAATTTCAGCTATAAAAGCAAAACATTAATATATTATTTATTTAGGAACTCCCAGCTGCATAATAGCTTGTTAAAAAATTTTATTTTATAAAATTTTTTACAATCTATAATTTGCTGGTCCCCACAAAATGTTCCTAAATAAATAATATATTAATGTTTTGCAATAGCGTAATCAATTCACTAAACTATTTAACAACGTCCCTATTAGTTTAGTTCTTTATTAGACTTTAGCAACATATATTTTAATATATAATTAGGAGGTCTACATATATGTATAAAAAAATAGCATATTTTTTAATAATCTTTATATTTACTTCTTTTTCTATATTGCCCTTAAGTTTTGCAATAGATAATATAAATAATATAGATAATACAAACCAAATGAAGATAGTAGATACAGCAAGTATTGCAGATACATTAGATTCTGTATATGTTTGGTCTAACACTACCAATTCTATACAAAATACAGCAGTTTCAGCCAGTCCAGTTGATTTAAAGTTGGAGTCTGCATCTGCAATATTAATTGAGCAGTCTACTGGGAAAGTGTTATATGAGCATAATAGCCATGAAATTTTACGTCCAGCTTCTGTTACTAAAGTAATGAGTATTTTGTTAATTATGGAGGCTTTAGATAGTGGTCAAATTTCTTTAACAGATAAAGTTCCATGTAGTGAACATGCAAGTAATATGGGTGGCTCCCAAATTTGGCTAGATGTTACTGAAAATCTTTCTGTTGATGAGATGTTAAAAGCTATTTGCGTTGCTTCTGCAAATGATTGTACTGTTGCTATGGCAGAATTTTTAGCTGGTTCTGAAGAAGCTTTTGTAGAGCGAATGAACAATAAAGCAAAAGAGCTTGGTATGAATGATACAACTTTTAAGAATTGCCATGGACTAGATACTGATGGTCACGTTACTTCAAGCTATGATATTTCTTTGATGTCTAGAGAACTACTTACAAAGCACCCATCTATTACAAATTATACTACTATTT
>CANQRI010000029.1 GCA_947626235.1 uncultured Clostridia bacterium
TGCAGTAGGACATAGAATAGTAGCAGGAGGAGAAATTTTTAATAAATCTACTTTTATAGATGAAGAAACAATAAAAGGAATAGAAGAATGTAGTAAACTTGCGCCACTTCATAATCCAGCAGCTATTTTAGGAATAAGAGCTTGCCAGAAGGAGATGCCAAATGTTCCTATGGTAGCTACTTTTGACACAGCATTTCACCAAACAATGCCAAAAGAAAATTATTTGTATCCAATACCATGTGAATATTATGAAAAATATGGTATTAGAAAATATGGATTCCATGGAACATCTCATATGTATGTATCACAAAGATTAGCAGAAATTGAGCATAAAGATATAAAAGATTTAAAAATTGTTACATGCCATTTAGGTCAAGGTGCTAGTATTTGTGCTGTAGATGGAGGAAAATCTGTAGATACTTCAATGGGGTTAACTCCTCTTGGTGGAATTCCTATGGTTACAAGGTCTGGAGATTTAGACCCTTCAGTAGTTACATTTATAATGAAAAAGGAAGGCATTTCAGCAGACGAAATGGAAAGCATTTTAAATAAAAAATCAGGACTTTCAGCTATATCAAAATTTGTACCAGACTTTAGAGAAATTGAAAGCGCATCTAAAAATGGCAATGAAGAAGCATTAATTGCAATTAATAAATTTGTTTCATCAGTAGCACAGTATATAGCAAGATATGCAGTTGTTATGGAAGGAATAGACGCCATAGTGTTTACTGGTGGAATTGGAGAAAACCAAATAGATGTAAGAGCAAGTATTTGCAAAAAGTTAAAATTTATGGGTGTAGAATTAGATAAAGAAAAGAATAATATAAAAGGAGAGGAAAGAGAGATTTCTTCTGCAAATTCAAAAGTTAAGTTATTTTTAATTCCTACTAATGAAGAACTTGTTATTGCAAGAGATACAATGGCTATAGTAAACTAATAGGGACGGGGTTAAATAGTTTAGTGGATTGATAATACTCTAATGCAAAAACATGAATATATTATTTATTTAGTAACATTTCGTGGGGACCAGCAAATTATAGCTTGCAAACAAATTTTATTTGTAAAACTAGTTTTACATAAATAAAATTTGCATGCAAGCTATTATGAAGCTGGGAGTTACTAAATAAATAATATATTCATGTTTTGCTTTAAAATAATAATCCACTAAACTATTTAACCCCGTCCCTATTAGTTTATGTATGGAATTAATAGCTCTTGAGAAGAAGAAAGATTGCTTGTTTTCATATTATTTACATTTTTAATATCTTCTACTATTTCCCTTATGCTTTTATTTTTATAATATTCGTTATTTGCTTGCTCACTTTGAGCAATAGACCATAAAGTATCACCATAAGAAGTATAGATAGTTTTCTTGTTAATAGTATCTGAATGTGAAAAACTACGGTTTGATATAAATAAGCATATAGATAATGCTATAATAAACATAGAAACAATAAATGTTATAAACCTTTTTAAATTTTTAATTCTCATAATAAATCAATCCTTTCAAAATCTATTAAAAATACATATAAGTGTATTAAAATATAGCAATGTATATACAAACATATTTTTGCTTAACTGTACACATTATATACGAACATATATTCTTTGTCAATACTTTTTACAAAAAAATGTTCGTAAAATTTATTTGAGAAATATGTAAGAATTTTGTAAGAAGTAAATTATTGACGATTTTATATAAAAATGTTATAATATAGGTGTTTAGGCAAAAGAAAATTAGTTAATAGAATATATTGAAAGGAGGCACATCGGGCGTATATAACCTGATGCGTAATATTATGGATAAATGTAGATTCTCTGTAATAATAAGTGCATATAATGTAGAGCCATATATAGAAAGAGCAATAGATAGTGTACTAAATCAAAATTTTGATAATTATGAATTAATAGTTGTAGAAGATAAATCAACAGATAAATCATTAGAAAAAATTATGCAATATAAAGGAAGAGTAAAAATTATAAAAAACAAGAAAAATATGGGATTAGGCGCAGTTAGAAATATAGGTATCAAAAATGCAGTTGGAGAATACATTGTTCATTTAGATGGAGATGATACTTTATATAATGAATCAACATTAAAAGATATAGATAATTTAATTGGAAGCAATACACCAGATATTGTTTTTTTAGGATTTCAAGAAATAAGTGGAAACAACAGATTAAGAATATCTACAAAAGAAGATTCTACAAGAGAAGCAAGACTAATATGCGATACAAATTTTTCAGTTCCTAGTAAATGTTGGAGAAGAGAATTTTTAATAGAAAATGATATAAAATTTATTGAAGATGTATATTATGAGGACATGATTTATTCAATAAAAGCAGTTACATTGGCAAAAGACACAATGTATGGGGAGTTCCCAATATTTAACTATTATAAAAATAGAGCAGGCAGTATAATGACAGTACCTTCAATTCGTAGATGCGTAGATATGTATAAAATGCTTGCATATTTAATGGAAATATATGGACAAGCACCAAAAGAGCTAAAACCTTATGTGTTAAGTTTTATTATAAATGAAACTAAAAGTATACCTTTCAAATTAAAAGGAATATTAAATGCAATAGAAAATAAAGAGAATTCTCCGATTTTTGCAAAGAGACAGTATAAATTTACAGATATAAATTCTATAACAGAGGAGGAGTTTTAGTGAAAAAAATAGCATTAGTTGCAGATGTAAAAGATTGGGCTTTTCACATAGCTGCTAAAGTTATACAAGGTGCATTATCAGACAGATACCAAATAGATATATATTGGGCAGATTGTGAAGAGTTTAAAAAAGATTTATTTACAGTATTAGAAGCTTTAAAGGATTATGACATGATACACTTCTTTTGGAGAGGAATACTTAAAGCATTTGAGGAAAAAGAATTTAATGATGTTTTTAGAGAAAAAGTAATTCAAAAATATGGAGATTATGACGAATATGTAAAAAATGCCATAAGAAAAATATCAACAGGAGTATACGATCATTTATATTCAGAAGATATGCAAAAAAATGTAAATCTTATAAAGTATAGTCATAAATATGTAGTAAGCTCTAAAGAATTATTTGATATATATAGTGGTTTAGATGGAATACAAAAGCCATCTGCTATATTAGGAGATAGTTTTTCTAAAGAAAGATTTTATCCAATGAATATGGAAAGATTTGATTTTAAAAATCTTCCAGATGAACAATTAGTAATAGGTTGGGTAGGAAATTCTACATGGAATAAAGCACAAAAGGATGAAAATGGAAATTCAATAGATTTTAAAGGATTTCATACTATTTTAAAACCTGTAATAGATGAATTGCAAGCAGAAGGCTATAACATAGTTTTAAATTGTGCAGATAGAAATGTAAAACAAATTCCAAATGAACAAATGGGTGAATATTTTTCACAAATACATGTATATATTTGCGTTTCTAATAAAGAAGGAACGCCAAGACCATTAATAGAAGCAATGGGATGCGCGGTACCTGTTATTACTACAGATGTTGGTGTAGCACAAGAAGCGTTAGGAGAAAAGCAAAAACAATATATTGTAGGAAAAAGAGTTATAGGCGAGAATGACGAGGAAATAAAAAAGAAATTAAAAGAAAAAATATTATACTTATATAATAATAAAGATGTATTAAAAGAACTATCACAAGAAAATTATGAATCTTCTAAATATTATGAAATACAAAGTATGAAAGAAAGATATGCTAATTATTATGAAGATTTTATAAATGATTAATAAAAATTAAATTTGTTGCATGAATTGCAGCAAATTTTTTATTTACAAAATTTACATAAAACATTGAAGAATAAATAAAAATGTGATAAAATACATCTGTTAGTACTTTGAAAATTAAATATATTACATACTTATAGTATAAGGAGGTAAAATGAAAATCTTAAAACAGAATGAAGAACATGGGAAAATGTTGTACACAATAGAAGTATGTGGTAAACGCTTTGAAGATGTACAGATGAAAGCTATTTCAAAGAGTACATTAGGCTGTAGCAATTGTAATCATTATAAATATGATTGTGAAGTTGATGAAGTAAAGTTCAGAAAACTTGATTGTAATAAGTATGCAAGCAAGTGGGAAGCACTTTACCAAGCTCTTACATGTGTGGTTGTTGCTTTTATAGTATATGTTGTTTTTGTTTATCTCAATTTGAGCAGAATACGAGCAATAGCAATGCTAATAATTGCATGTACTGTTTTAGATATTGTATGTTGCATTGCTGAAGAATTGTTCTGCTTTGCTCGGGAAAAGATGTTTTGCCGAAAGTTAGAAAAAAATGAAGAAGCAGCAAAGGAAGCTGAAGAAAAGGCAAAACAAATTGAAGAAAACAAAGCAAAAGAGCAAATGGAAAACTGTTTCAAAATGTTATATTATCAACGCATAGCTAATGCAGAAGTATTAACGAATATGTTAATGAAAATGCTTCAGAAGCATAATTTTGGAGAAAACCACGATAAAATTGCTATTTGTTATCAAAAGCTTGTAGAAATATTGGAATTGCTTAAAAAAGATAGCATATTTTATAGTAGGTTATCACCTATTTTTGAGGTATATTTACCAGAGTTCTATAATGTATTAAGGTGTTATACCAAATTTATGCAGGCAAATGCAGTAACCAAGGAATGTGAGCAAATATTTGCAGAATGTGTCAATCAGTTTTCTACTTTTTTAAGTAATCAAAAGTTAGAAGGAATATTTAAAGATGCATCTTTGGAAGAACAATTCAAAGCATCAGTATCAACTATTGAAAAAATGCTAGGTAAAGGTGAAATATTTTGAAGGTAATAATTACAAGTAAAAACAGAAAGGAAAGGAATACTATATGAGAACAAAACGGATAGTGTCATGGATTATGACCATTGTTATAGCATGTATAATGTATTTTGGAGAACCATTTGTTTTAAGTTCAAATTCTTCTAAAGAAGATAAAACGCAAATTACGTTATATGCTCCTACACATATGCAAGTAGCTTTTAAACATGCATTAAAGAATTCTGAAATGCAAGAAGATTATGAAATGGTAATGGTAAATGACAAAAATGCAGATATTTGTGTAGAATACGGTAAGGAGAATGATGAAGAATATTTTAAATTTGCATTTTCACCGTTCGTTGTGGCATATACCCAACAGGAAGATTACATTAAACAACTAGAAAAGTCTGAAGTAGTTATTCCATCACAGTATGAAAAGAATTACAGAGAAATTGACTTCTTAAAAATAATTGATGAAGTCAGAAAAGATGGATTGTGGGAAAACCTTGGAGTAAGCAAGCTTGATAAAATTAAGGTATTCTATCCAGAAAGAGAATCTGTATATTGGAATGATTTCTTTGATTTTATGCTTATTACTATTAACGGCGGAATTTACCCACAAACTGCAAAAGAATTTGAAACTGCAAACGAAGTTGTTAAAGAGTTTGAAGAAAGCATTTATACGGAAGGACTATCAGATTTTAAAGAACAAATATCAAGAACGGGGGGATTTCCGGAAAATGTATTATATGTGCTACCAGAACAGGAAGCTTACATTAATGGTAGTTTTTCAAAAGAAATATTTTTCCCTACTGTAACAGTATATTTGAATTACTATATAAAAAGAAATGAGTTAACAAATATACTGATATCACATTTTAGTGATAATAACTTTTTCGCAGGAGGTTCATTTTATTACGTATTAGTAAATGAGTATTATCGAAATAATGAATATTTAGAAATTCCAACATCTGTAGATTATATTACTGGTGAAAGGAATGTATATAATGTGGCAAAAATTCCTAAAAATAAGGAGGCCATATTAAGTACAAATGCACAAGAGCAATAAAAAGTATGTAATTATATTTACCCTCAAGCACAAATGTGTTTGGGGGTTTTCTATTGGTAAAAATTATAGGAAATGTTAAATTATTAATTACAAATTTTACATAATTTCATAAAATATATAAAGGACAAAAAGGAGGAGAAATTTATGGAATTAAAAGGCAAAAAAGTAGGATTTGTACTAACGGGTTCTTTTTGTACTTTTAAAAAGGTAAAAGAACAATTGAAAAATATAGTAAAAGAAGGTGCAGAAGTGCTACCTATAATGTCTGATAATGCATATAAACTAGATACTAAATTTGGAACTGCAAAAGAACATATTGAAGAAATAGAAAAAATTACAGGCAATAAAATAATTCACACAATACAAGAAGCAGAGCCTATAGGACCGAAAAAATTAACAGATATTTTAATTGTTGCACCATGTTCACGGAAACACTATAGGTAAACTTGCCAATGGTATTATAGATAATGCTGCAACAATGGCAGTAAAATCACATTTAAGGAATGGAAATCCAGTAGTAATTGCAGTTTCTACAAATGATGGACTATCTCGGAAGTGCAGAAAATATAGGAAAATTATTAAATAGAAATAACTATTATTTTGTTCCTTTTAAGCAAGATAATTTTATCACCAAACCACGTTCTATAGTATTTGAAGCGGACTATATTATAAAAACATTAGAACTTGCATTAGAAGGAAACCAAATAAGTCCTATTTTATTAGGAATATAAAGAATTAACAAACCAGAACACATTAAAAAAAGGGAACTTACTTGTTAAGTTCCCTTTTGAAGTGCAATTTTGAAAAATTTAAGGGCGAAATTTCGAGGACGGCTCTAAAAAACATTGTAATAATTGTAAAAGTATGATAAAATAACACTATCTTACGGAAATAGAAAGAAAAGGTGATAAAAGAAAATGGGTTTTTTTGATAAATTAAAAAATGGCTTAAGTAAAACTAAAACTTCATTTGATGAAAAAATAAACAATGTTTTTAGTAATTTTAGAAAAGTAGATGAAGAATTATTAGAAGAATTAGAAGAAGCTTTAATAATGTCAGATGTAGGCACAGAAACTTCTTTAAAAATAATAGATAATTTAAGAAAAAGAGTAAAAAGGGAAAATATAAAAGAAGAACAAGATGTAAAACAAGCATTGAAAGAAGAAATAAAAGAAATATTAGAAAAAACGGATAATACTTTAAAATTAGAATCAACGCCATCAATAATATTAGTAGTAGGAGTAAACGGAGTTGGTAAAACTACTTCAATAGGGAAAATAGCATCTCGAATAAAAAGAGATGGAAAGAAAGTAGTTATAGCAGCAGCCGATACATTTAGAGCAGCAGCAGTTGAACAATTAGAAATATGGGCCAATAGAGCAGGTTGCGATATGGTAAAAGCAGAAGAAGGAACAGACCCAGCATCTGTAGTGTTTGATGCTATAAAAATTACAAAGGAAAAAAATGCAGATGTATTAATATGTGATACAGCTGGTAGATTGCATAATAAAAAATACTTAATGGACGAATTAATAAAAATTAAAAAAGTAATAGAAAAAGAATTGCCAGATGCATCAAAAGAAATATTAATGGTATTAGATGCAACAACAGGTCAAAATGCAATATCACAGGTGAAGGCATTTAAAGAAACAGTTGATATAACTGGAATAATTTTAACAAAGTTAGATGGAACAGCTAAAGGAGGTTCAATAATAGGCATAGTAGAACAAAATGAAATACCTGTTAAGTTTATAGGAGTTGGCGAACAAATAGATGATATGGAAATTTTCAATAGTGAGGATTTTGTAAATGCTTTAATAGATTAATAAAATTAGAGAAAGGGTGAAAAAAATGCCTAAAAAAGAAGTAAAGGATAATCAAAATGCCGATATTACTAATGAAAAGCAATCTAAAAATAGTAATAGTTCAGTAAATAAAGCTATTGAGCATAAAGAGTTAAAAAAAGAAAAAATTCAACCAAAAAGTAATAGTAAAGAAGAAGCGGAAGTAAAAGCTAACAGCAAACAAGCAAGAACAGTTAAAACTAACACTGAACAAGAAAAAATAGTTAAAACAAGTACACATCAAGAAACAGTGGTTAAAACTAGTAAATATCAAGGAACATCAGGCAAAAAACAAGAAAATTCAATAAAAAGTAACAGAAAAGAAGAAACATCAGCCCAAAGTAGTGGCGAAAAAGTTAGAGAAAACAGTGTAAAACCAAAAAACAAGTATAAAACAAGGTTAAAAATAGTACTAGCCTTTGCATTTGTTACAGCAATAATTGCTTATGTATTATTTAGAGGAACATATTTAGAAACATTAGAAATTGGTGAAGAATACATAAGTGTATTTTGGCAAAATGTAAAATATATGTCTATGACACTAGTAATTAATTTCATAATAATATATATAATCATGTATTATACAAATACACTAATAAAAAAAGGATTAAGTGAATTCTTTAAACAAGAAAACAAACCTATGCCAAAATTATTAAATAAGTCTATAGCGTTTATAGTAGCAGTAATAATAAGTGCATTTACATCTTCTTTTATTATGGAAAAAGTAATGCTTTGCTTTAATGCTTCATACTTTGGTGCAGGTACAGGAACAGACCCAATATTTGGTATAGATATAGGCTATTTTATGTTTATAGAGCCATTTGTAAAATTAGTATTTTGGTATTTAATTGTTGCAGTAATAGGAACAACGTTATATACGGTGGTATACTACATAATTACATTTAATATGTTTTTTGATGGAGTAGATAGGAAAACATTAAAAAATAGTAAGCTTATAAAACAAATAATGTCAGCCATTATGATATTAGCAATATTAATAGCAGGTTTAGTAATTTTAAATACATTTGATGTAGGTACTCAAAAGTTTATGACTTTAACAGATGAAACAAGTTCATATTCTTTATATGGAGCAGGTTTTACAGATGTAACTATAAAACTATGGGCATATAGATTACTTGCTTTAGTAATTATAATTTCTGTATATGTAGGGTTAAAATCCTTTAAAGAAGGAAAAACCAAAAAGATGATATTATCAATTATGGTAGTTCCAATATATTTAATATCATTATTTGTTATAGTAGTAGGTTTTGATGCAATATTTGTAAATAACAATAAATATGATAAAGAAAGAGAATATATACAAAATAATATTGAATATACAAAAAAGGCATACGGAATAGATATAAATGAAATTAATTTGGAAGTTGCAGAAACAGTTACTTCAGATGATATTAACAAATATAGTGAAGTAACAAGTAATATAACAATAGTAGATGACGAAATGGTATTAAAAGATTTAAAAAGCAGTCAAACTGCAAAGGGATATTATACTTATAGAGATGCAAAATTACAAAGATATAAAATAAATGGTAGAAATACTTCTGTATATATTTCTCCAAGAGAAATAACAAATACTACAGGAACATATAATAATAAAACTTATGAATATACACATGGCTATGGATTAATTGCAAGTTCAGCAGTATCAACTAATGAAAGTGGAAATGTAGATAATGTGCAGAAAGGTTTTGATAGTACAAAAGATGTAATTGCAATATCAGAGCCTAGAATATATTTTGGATTAGAAACGAACGATACAGTTGTTACTAATACAAGTGATAAAAAAGAGTTTGATTATCCAATACTTACTTCAAATGATGCAAGTAATGCAACAAATGTATATGATGGAAAAGCAGGATTAAGTTTAAACTTTATCGATAGAATAATTCTTTCAGTAAAAGAAGGAGACTTTAAACTTGCATTTTCAGGAGATATAACTGACGAAAGCAAAATTTTAACTAATAGAAATATAATATCGAGAGCTAAGGTGTTAATGCCATATTTAATGTATGATGAAAATCCATATATAGTAGTAAATGATGCAGGAAAGATAATATGGGTACTAGATGCATATACAACTTCAAATGCATATCCATATTCACAAAAAACAGTATTAAATTCTACACAGTCATCTAAACAAGAAATAAACTATATTAGAAATTCTGTAAAAGTGTTGATTGATGCTTATGATGGAACGATTGATTTTTATATTATGGACAAAACTGATCCAATAATAATGGCATACAAAAATATATATCCAGACTTATTTAAATATAAAGAAGATGGTATGCCGGAAGATGTAACAAGTCATATGACATATCCAGAATTTTTATATAATGTACAAGCAGAAGTTGTAAGTAGATATCATAATATTCAACCTGATGTATTATTTAGAGGAGACGATATATGGGAAATAGCAACTCATAATGCAGGTAAGGTTATTACAAAAACAGGTACAGATATGGACCCATATTATACAATGATTAAAACTGTAGATAGTAACGAAGCGGAATTAGGTTTAGTACTTCCATATACACAGCACGAAAGGCAAAGTTTAATATCATATTTAGTTGGTACTTATGATAATAGTGGAAATGCAAAACTAACTATATATAAATATCCTACAGATTCTAATATACTAGGACCAATGCAATTAGATATTCAATTACAACAAGATGAAACAATCGCAGAAGAAATAGAATCTTTAAATGTTACAGGAACTAAAATTACAAAATATATGATAATAGTTCCATTAGATAATACTTTATTATATATAGAGCCTATATATCAAGAGTATATTAATGATAAACTAAATCAAGAGTTGCCAACACTTAAAAAGGTAGTTGTTGCATCTGGAAATAAAGTTGCTATAGGAGATAATATAACAGAAGCACTAGCAAAGCTTGTTTCTCAATATGCAGTTGATATAGAAGTTGAAAATACAGATACTATTGAAGGTTTAATAGATGAAGTTATTAGAGCAAATAATAATTTAAATACTTCTAATAATAGTAATGACTGGGAAATGATAGGCAAAGATGTAAAAAAACTTCAAGAGTTAATTGAAAAGCTAGAAGAAGCGGTACAAGAAGAAAAAGAAAAACAAAATGAAATAAATGATATGATGAATATAACTGCAAATGTAGTAAACGGAGTAGATTCTAATTTAGTAGATTCAAATATTATTTCTGAATAAAAAATAAAAAAGAATACACCCTATTAATGGGTGTATTTTTTTTGAGAAAAGTTAAGTTAAGTAAGAAAAAGTATAAATTTATATACAAAAAGAAGAGAAAGGAAAATATATTATTAAAAGGTTTGAATGCTAAAGTAGATAAGTTAAATAAAACATTAGCGAGGAATAAACTGTTGGAAATATCAGAAATATTGGGAAGCAGAAAACGTTTACTATGGGTAAATTTAATTTCTGGAATATCAAAAGGTATTGGAATTGGAATAGGAGTTACAATAATAACAGCTATTTTAGTTATTATACTTCAAAAGATAGTAAGTCTTAATATTCCTGTTATTGGTGAGTTTGTTTCAGATATTGTTGATATTGTTGAAAGAAAATAAATATTATTAATGTCTAAAAACAATTGCAATTAATGATGAAACGTCAATTGAAATATTAAATGCAAGTATGAAAAAGTAAGTTGAATTAGCGATGAAATGCCATTTACTACTTGACAAAACTAAAAAATATAAGTATAATAAAATATGTAATAAAAGTAAGGAGATAATCAAATGGTAGCAAAAATTTGGAAAAAATTATTATTGGCAGTATTATTGATAGCATGTTTATTCAATATAGTAACAAAATTAGTAAACAAAATGTCATTTGAACAAGAACTTGGTGCTACAGTTGAATATTTAGAAGAAAATAAAAAATAAGTATTGAAAAAAATAGAAAAATATGTTATTATAAAAAACGATATTTTTTAATAAAGAGAGGAAGAGGTGAATACATAATGAAAGCAGATTTACACCCAGAATATAAAGAAGCAACAATAACATGTGCTTGTGGAAATGTAATAAAAACAAATTCAACAAAATCAGATATGAAAGTTGACGTTTGTTCAAAATGTCATCCATATTGGACAGGAAACTTAAAAAGAGAAACTACAGGTGGTAGAGCAGATAAATTTAAAAAGAAATATGGAATCAAATAAAAAGTATTTTTGGTGGCCTTTTAAACAGGGTCATTTTTTTATGGAATAAAATTTATTTAATATAAAAAAGTAAAAGTGAACATGTAAGTAAAAACATACTGAATAGTGACATTTTTTAAAAATAAAATTCAAAAAAATATGGCAAAATTAAACATTTTATGCTAGAATATAAAATATTAAAAATAGAGAGGAAGAAATAAATTGGAACACACATTTGAGCAATACATAGAAAAGGTAAAAGAATTAAATGAAGGTAAAAATTTAAAATATTATATATTAACAATGGGTTGTCAGCTAAATGAAAACGATTCAGAAAAGCTTGGTGGAATGTTAACAAAAATGGGCTACATAGAAACTAATAATCAAGAAGATGCTGATATATTAATTTATAATACTTGCTGTGTTAGAGAAAACGCAGAAGAAAAGCTATTTGGCAAAATTGGTGAAGTAAAAAGGCAAAAGGAGCAAAAAGGCACTATTATAGCCATAGGTGGGTGTATGATGCAAGAACAACATATATTAGACAAAATAAAGCAAAGCTATCCATATGTCGACATTATTTTTGGTACACATACTCTTCACAAACTTCCAGAAGATATATACAAAATTTTAAATAATAGGAAAAAAATAGAGGATATTTTATATATTGATGGTGAAGTAATAGAAGGCTTACCAATTAAAAGAAATGATAACATAAAAGCATCTGTTACAATAATGAATGGTTGCAATAATTTTTGTAGTTATTGCATAGTTCCTTATGTAAGAGGCAGAGAAAGAAGTAGAAATCCAAAAGACATTTTAGATGAAATACAAGCTTTAGCCAATAAAGGTTATAAAGAAATAACTTTATTGGGTCAAAATGTAAATTCATATTTAAGGTCTGAAAAAGAAAATGGAAAAATAAAAGAAATGGAGTATGAAGGCATAAATTCATTTGCAACTTTATTAAGAGCAGTAAATGAAATAGATGGAATAGAAATAATTAGATTTGTATCTCCACACCCAAAAGATTTTACAGATGACGTAATAGAAGCAATTAGAGATTGCAAAAAAGTATGTAAATTAATACATTTACCTTTGCAATCTGGAAGCACACAAGTGCTAAAAGCAATGAATAGAAAATATACAAAAGAGCAATATTTGGCTTTAGTAGATAAGATGAAAAAGGTAATACCAGGTGTTGTATTTACAACAGATATTATAGTTGGTTTTCCAGGCGAAACAGAAGCAGATTTGGAAGATACATTAGATGTTGTTAGAAAAGTTAATTTTGAGCAAGTATTTATGTTTATATATTCAAGAAGAGTTGGAACTCCTGGAGATAAAATGGAAAATCAAATTCCAGAAGAAGTAAAACATCAAAGGTTTAATAAATTAAAAGCATTAGTAGAAAGTCAAATACAGGCTAGAAATAAGGAATATATAGGAACAGTTCAAAATGTGTTAGTAGAAGGCACTAGCAAAAATAATGAAAATATGTTAACCGGAAGAACTTATTCAAACAAAGTGGTTGTTTTTGAAGGAAGTAAAGACTTAATTGGAAAAATGGTAGATTTAAAAATTGTTTCAGAACATATGTGGTATTTAAAAGGAGAAACAATAGATTAAAAGAGAGATATTATTAAGAGTGATAAGGACTATTAAGATAGATAAGAGGCTGTTAAGATAGATAAAAGGCTTAAAGATAATGTTTAATTGAAGAAACTATAGATAGTAAAAGGAGAAAAAATTATGGCAGAGTTTTCACCTATGATGCAACGTTATTTAGAAACTAAAAAAGAATATGAAGATTGTATATTGTTTTATCGTTTAGGGGATTTTTATGAAATGTTTTTTGATGATGCAATAACTGCTTCAAGAGAATTAGAATTAACCCTAACGGGAAAGCTATGTGGGCAGGAAGAAAGAGCACCAATGTGTGGTGTACCTTTTCATGCAGCAGAAACGTATATTTCAAAGCTAATAGAAAAGGGTTACAAAGTTGCAATATGTGAGCAATTAGAAGACCCAAAAGAAGCAAAAGGAATAGTTGAAAGAGGTGTAATAAGAGTAGTTACGCCTGGTACGGTAATAGAAAGTAACCTTTTAGATGAAAAAAAGAATAACTATATAATGGCAATATATAAGTCTGGTACATTTTTTGGAATTAGTGTTTGTGACGTTTCAACAGGTGATTTTAGAACAACACAAATAACAGAAGGAAACAATTTTCCTAAATTATTAGATGAAATTTCAAGATATTCACCAGCAGAACTTGTTGTAAATCCGTTTATGTATGATTCTACAGAAGAAATAAACAAAATAAAGGAAAGATTTCAAGTATATGTTTCAAAAATAAAGGAAGATGATTTTACTCCACAATATGAAGAATTGCTAAAGAAATATAACTTTACTGATGAAAAAAATAATAGCGTAGAAGATATGCAGGAAAAATTAGTAGCTGTTAGTTCAATAAATGGATTATTAAAATATTTATTAGATACGCAGAAAACTAATTTAGATCATATAAATAGAATAATTTATTATAATTCAACAAAGTATATGTCATTAGATATAAATGCAAGAAGAAACCTAGAAATTACAGAAAAAATGAGGGATAAATCTAAAAAAGGAACTCTTTTATGGGTACTAGATAAAACTTCTACTTCAATGGGAGGAAGGCTTTTGAGAAGATGGCTAAACGACCCATTAATAGATGTAACAGAAATAACCCAAAGGCTAGATGCAGTTAAAGAATTAAAAGAAAATGTCATGTTAAGAGGAGATATTGTTGAGGCATTAAAAAGAGTATATGATATAGAAAGGTTAGCAGGTAAAATTTCTTATGGTAATGCAAATGGTAGAGATTTAATTTCATTAAAAAATTCAGCAAAACAGTTACCAGATGTAAAAAAGGTTTTACAAAATACAAAGTCTAGCAAGCTACAAGAATTATATACAAATTTAGATGAATTAGTAGATATATATGAATTAATAGATAAGGCAATAGTAGATGAACCTCCTATACCAGTTAAAGAAGGAGGAATTATCAAATTAGGCTATGATGAAGAAATAGATACTTTAAAAAGAGCAACTACTGATGGCAAAAAATGGATTGTAGAATTAGAGGCAAAAGAAAGAGAAGCAACAGGAATAAAAGGTTTAAAAGTAGGCTTTAATAGAGTATTTGGATATTATTTAGAAGTAACAAAATCAAATTTAAGTCAAGTTCCAGATAGATATATAAGAAAGCAAACATTAACTACAGGAGAAAGGTTTGTAACAGAAGAATTAAAAAATTTGGAGAATCAAATATTAGGAGCAGAAGAAAAAGTTGTAAACCTAGAAT
>CANQRI010000030.1 GCA_947626235.1 uncultured Clostridia bacterium
TCTGCTTCAACAATTTTTATGATTGCATTTGTTCCTTTTATTTCTATTCCAATCCATGCTAAATCATTCCTATCTAGCCTCATTTTATCTACTATTTGTTTAGTATCTATTGAGCCCTTTAATTTTCCAATATCTAATCCTTCCTGTTTTAGGGTCTCAAGTATTTCTTCCGTAGGAATTTTACTATTTCCTTCAACTTGTATATTCCATACAAAATTTGAAAGGGCAATTATTGCCATTACAATAAGAAAAAGAAAAACAAAAAATATTTTCCTTTTTTTATATTTATTAAAAATAAAAGGAAGCCCTTTTTTTGCTTCAATTTTTACTTTACATTTTGTTTTTTTAGCTATGGGAGCTATTTTTTTAAAGTCACTTATACTTATATTGGCTTTTAAAAATGTTGATTTTTCTCTATTAGTTTTCCATAACAAAATATTTTTACTAACACATAAATTTATAAATCTCTCTATAAAATACCCTTCTACAGATATTCTTAAAAATCCTAATATGTAACTTAATATAATTTTTATATACAAGTTTTTTCTCCCTTTCTTACTAATCTTCTATCGTTTCAAAGTCAATACTTTCAATTTTTCCTGTTATCATTACATCATCACTAGACATTTCATTTAACACTAATTTAAAGCCATTTATATTTATAATTCCTATATGGGTACTTACTCTCACAAAAAATTCTTGATACTCTAGTATTCCCTTGTAATTTTCTATAAGCATTTCATTTACTCCCATTATTGTTATTTTGGGAGCTGATGATGATATTTCTTTTGGCATTTCTAATAACCTATCAAATTTATTTTGTTTTTTTGTTTTTT
Source organism: uncultured Clostridia bacterium (assembly GCA_947626235.1). Lineage (GTDB taxonomy): Bacteria > Bacillota > Clostridia > TANB77 > CAG-508 > UMGS1663. The sequence goes on from CANQRI010000030.1 coordinate 837, forward strand.
TAACCTTCCTCATTTTTAATTTCAGTCCTTTCTTACCTTTCAAACTCATCTAAAGTGCTAAACTCATATCCTTGATTTTTTATTTCTTTAATACAATAATCCAATATATTTGCATTATCTTTTGAATTTCCATGTAGCAAAATTACTGCTCCATTATGAATATTATCTAATATTTTCTTTTTAGCATAATCTTCCCTATTCTGTTTATTTTCGTCCCAATCGTCATACGCAAATGACCACATTACTGTTGTATAACCTAAATTATTGCAATATGACACTGTAGCTTCGCTATATTCACCTTTTGGAGGCCTTATATACTTCATTTCATAGCCAAATTTATCATATATTGTTGTATGTAAATTCATTACTTCTTTTTTTATTTCTTCTAAAGTTAGCGTTGGCATGCTCTTATGGTTAACAGTATGATTTCCTATTATATGCCCATCATCTATCATTTTTTGTACTAATTCTGGCTTGCTATTTACATAGTGTGCTGTAATAAAAAAGCATGCTTTTACATCATTTTGCTTAAGAGTTTCTAATATTTTTTCTGTGTAACCTGCCTCATAGCCTTCATCAAAAGTTAAATATACTTTTTTACTTTCTTTATTCCCCATTGCAATTCCTTTATTTTCATCTATTATTTGCTTATTTACTTTGCCCAAATCAGGTTGCTCGTGATTATCATTTCTTTTTATTCCCCACTCTATTTTTTTAGTACTTAATGTTGTAGCACTAGTGCTTAACGTTTCATCATTATTTAATGATAATAAGCTAAATGTAAATACAGCTATAACTAATGCTCCTATAACCAACATATATTTATTTTTTATTTTCTTTATATATTCAATAATCATATTCTATCTCCGTCCTTTTATTTTAATATTATGAGGTTTTATTGTATATTATTACATACATAAAAAATACTCAGAATTTTTTCTTTCTGAGTATTTTTTATAAATTATTCTATTACTTTTTTTCATTGTTGCTTCATTTAATTTTCTTGTTCTGTTGTTTCATTTACTTGCTTGTTTTCTATTTCTTTTGACTGTTCATTTGATTGATTGCTTTGTGTTTCACTTGCTTGCTCATTTACTTGATTATTTTGTGTTTCGCTTACTTGTTCATTTACTTGATTATTTTGTGTTTCGTTTGCCTGCTCATTTACTTGATTATTTTGCATTTCGTTTGCTTGCTCATTTACTGTTTGATTTTCTTGGTTCTGCTCATTTGCTACTTCATTTGCAATTTCATTGTTCGTAGTATTTTGGTTTTCCGGCTCTTTATATGTCTTCCATGGATTATCTTGGCTTGGATCTGTTGGATCCCAATTTCTTAAATAATCTGGATAAGAAGATATTTTCATAGCTGATGGCTTTCCTAATGGACCTGAATCTGAACTTGAGTAAAATTCTACCTTTGTTCCTCTAGCACAATTATCATAAATCCATTTTGCATCTCTTACAGTAAGACGTATACAACCTAATGATGCATAAGTTCCTAATTTATCATATTCCCAATACTCTAAACTTGATTTGTCTCCCCTTCTTAAATATGGTACTGAATGAAATAAAATATTACCTGTTATTTGTGTACAATATTGTCCATACACATCACCTTGAAGTCCTAACCATTGCCACCTTGCAGGAATTGAATAAACACCTGACTTTGGAGTTGCACTTCCTGTAGAGCATACCATTGACTTTACAGGAACAGTATAATTTCCTTGTGCATCTTTTGAATAAATATTTACAACTTGTGCTCCATAATTTACTTTAATGTAATATGGAGCTGTATTATTTGTATTATTTGTAACTTTCTTTTCTTCCACTTTTACATTTTCATCTATTATATTTCCATCTATTACATTTTCTTCCACTATATTTTCAGTTAATTCATTTATATCTATAAATTCACCTTCAGCTTCTTCTGCTAACCTAGTTTCTTGTAATGGCTCTGCATAAGCAAACGTTTCTTTTTCATGTTCTCCCATACCAAAACAGCTATTAATAACAATGATTAATAGAAGTAGCATTACAATTATAGCTATTGTTAATATTTTAGTTTTTGCAATTTTAAATTTAAGTATTTTCATTTTTATTTTCTCCATTTTTACATTTATTAACAAATTTTTACTTATAATATCATACATTTATTGCTTTTTCAACATTTTATCTTATAAAACAATAAACAGATTAGAAGTATCTTCTAACCTGCTTATCTTTCTAATTATATTGTTTATTCAAATATTTTTTTATTTTCCATTTGATCTATTACATTTTCTTTTTGCATATGCCTAAATTTATCCATAAAAGGTAAATAATATGAATCATCATTATCTACATAGTCATCTTCTGTAATTCCATAATGATTTAGCAAAATATTTTCTCTTTCTTTAAAACTCATATCAATTGCATCGGCTATTTGCTCATCAAACAATAATTGAATATAATACATAGCTTTTTCATGATTTTGTAACTTGTCCATAGCAGATGCATAATAATATACTGCCTTTACCATTATTTTTTCAATTGGATTTTGAATAAGATTTTCTGCCATAAAATTCATATCTTCTAAAAGTTTAGCTGCCTGCTTATACTGTTTATTCATAATATATAATATTGAAAGGAAATACTTTCCTCCCATTCCTATTTGTTCACATGGAAGTATACTAATATCTTTTAAGCTAATAAAATATGCTAATTGCTCATATCCAATTTCATTTATAATTGTTTCCATTATATGTATAACTTCTGATACATTGCTTAAATTTATTTTACTAAAATCTTTTAAAAGTTCTTCTAATGTGCATATTAACTTTAAATAATTACACTTAGGGTCAAATGAAAGTTCACTCATGCCAGGTATTGCTATACTATAGGTTGGAAATCCTAATACAGATAAATCTCTAATTAAAATATCTTTATCTTCCTGTAATATACCATCTACTAATTTTTTTAATATTGATTTATTGTCTAATTCAGATACATCTGGCATTGCTGTAAATTCATAATTAGATTTTTGACCTAGAACTTGATAAGGCACAGCTGCTAAATCTGAAAACACAAATTTTGTTAAGTTTACACTTTCTTTTTTATCTTGCTCATAAAAATCAAATAAACAAGTTTGTGCATATTCATAAATATCTCTACCTTGAGCAGCTTCTGTAAAACACCTTTCCATTGCTATTCCATAATCCGGATGAGCCCCCATTTTAAATCCAAACTTTCCTGTATTTTTTTGCAAAATATATAATCCAGCTACAGGATATTTTCCACCTAAAGAACAATCAACTAATTTAAAATAATATTCATCACTCTTTTTTAGTTTTTCTACCATTGCCTTTACCTTTGGAAATTTTTCAATATAACCTTCTGGTATTTCTGGTAAAACTAATCTTTCTTTTAGTATTCTAAAAGAAACATATCTTTCTAATACTTCTGAGATTCCTTCTATCAACGCTTCTTCTGGAGAATTACCTGCACACATTCCATTAGTAGCAAAAACATAATTAAATAGTATATCTGGCATATACTGTAGATTATTATATTTCACACTATAATATGGTACTGATAATCTATTAATTTTTTCTACTAACCCAGTATTTTCATTTAGCATTTCTTTTACATATTTAATTTTCTCATCTTTTGTTTTATTTTCATATCCATTAACTTGTAATATGTGTTCTAATACGCTATTATTTTCTTTCATTAATTCCTCTACAGTTAATTTTTTTTCATCTGGTGAATTACTAAATGGCAATTCTTCAGTTGGTTTTTCTATTCTAAACCTAAACACACCATTTTGAAGTCTTTCCATAAATTCTGCATATCCACTTGCCATAGCAAATTCTTTTGTCATTCCTTTTCCATTTTGACCAATATCACTTCCTTTAATGCATACCCTTAGTGAATATGTTCCCACACTACTTTTTTTTGACCATCTTTCTTCTACTTCAATTCCAATCTCATTTAATATCTTCTTTATTCTTTTTACTGTTTCTTCCGGTGTAGCTTCTTTATATCTCCTATTTTGCAATTCACTCATTTTATGCTCTCCTTTCCTATATCATATTTTGATAAAATTCTATCATCTTCGACAAAATGCAACTATAAAATTATATGAAATTACGTTTTTATTATATGAAAAATTTTTTTTGTAATTACATATATTATTTTTTATATTTCGTATAATTATTTTCATATATCTATTTTATATATTACAATGAATTATTCGTTAATCAGTATATGTTAATTCATTAGTTATAGCTGTGTGTTCTAGTTGTATCAACGTCTTTCAGATTTCGACATTTTTTTGTCTTTTATGTTTCTTTTCTACTTGACAACACAAAATTTTTGAATTATTATGATTTATGAATTGGAAAATTTAGGTAATTATTTTACTCAAATTTTCTATTATAATATTGGAGATATTGTATGTTAAATTTTGTTTTATGTGATGATAATAAAGTTGTTTTAGATAGACTTGCTAAAATGTTAAATTCTGTATTTATTCAAAATAAAATGGATGCAGAAATTTCATTAGCTACTACCAAACCGGAAAATGTAATTTCATTTATAAATAATAATATTGTTAATGTGCTATTTTTAGATATTGATTTACGTTCTGATATTTCTGGTCTAGATTTAGCAGATCTAGCTAGAAAGAAAGATAAGAAAACTTATATAATATTTACAAGTGCACATTTAGAATATATATTAATTGCATATAAATATAAGACTTTTGACTTTCTACCTAAACCTATTACTGTCGAAAGGCTTAATGAAACTATAGTTAGACTTATAGATGATATATCTAGCGATGAAAATAAATCATGTTTTATTAACATAGATAACAAAAACACTATTATTAATCAAAATAGTATTAAATTTATCAAAAAAGACGGCATGAAGTTAGTTTTCTATACTGATAACAAAACCTATGAAACATATAGCTCTTTTAATAAAATTTCTGAAAAATTACCAGACAATTTCATTAGATGTCATAAGTCATATATTGCTAATATTAATAAGATTACTGATGTTAAAATTAATGATAATATTATAAACTTTGATAATAGTGGTAATTCTAAATGTTTCATTGGACCAAAATATAAAAATAAATTTATGGAGGTTTTTAAAAATGATGGAAATTTTAGAAATGATTTGGAATAGTTTAAATACTGTTAATCCTGAATTAACAAATTTAATTGGTATTCCTTCTGTATTTTTGGAGATATTTATCTCCATGCTCATATTTACAACACTTTTAGATGTAAATGCTACCAAAAAGCAAAAAATTTTATATGTTATTATCGCATCTGTTTGCAGTATTATAAGTCGTTTAATAATACCAAATCCATATAATACTTTTATTAATCTAATAATGGTATTTTTGTCTATATTACTAATTTTTAAAATAAACATCTTACAAAGCTTTATATGTCTGCTTTTTCCTTCTATTATGGCAGCTTTAATAGAAACCATCTTAGCTCAATTATATTTTCACATATTTAATCAAGATTATATAGCTGGTGTCAATATTCCTATAAATAGAATTGTAATAACATCTATTGTGTATTTTATAATGTTTTTATTATATTTACTAATTAAATGTTTAAAACTTAGCTTTTCTAAAGTTGAAATATTAAATAGAAAGAAGAAAATATTACTCATTATAAATACTATGTTCGGTCTAATTCTAATTGGAACACAAATATATGTTACATACTTTTACTCTTCCGTTCTACCTTTTTATATAGTATTATTAAATCTAATCAGTTTAATAACATATATAATTATTAGTTTATACACTATTTTAAATATCTCTAAATTAGAAATTACTTCAACTAATTTAGAAGAGGCACAATTATACAATAAAACTTTAGAAATATTACAAGATAATACTAGAGCTTTTCGTCATGATTTTTCAAACATAATTCAAGGTATGGCAGGCTATATAGATAATAATGATATTGAAGGCTTAAGAAAATACTATTCTCAACTATTAGAAGATATACAAGAAACTAACAATTTAACAACATTAAGTCCAAAAGTTGTAAACAATCCTGCAATATATAACGTTCTAGCAACTAAATATCATAAAGCAGATAGTTTAGGTATTAAAATTCACTTAGAAGCATTTTTAGATTTAAATGAGTTACATATGAAAATTTATGAATTTACTAGAGTTCTTGGTATATTAATGGATAATGCTATTGAAGCTACATCAGAATGTGAAAATAAAGTAATTAATGTAACTTTTCGTAAAGATAGCAGAAAACATATGCAATTATTAATAATCGAAAATACATATAAAGATAAAAACATTGATACTGAAAAGATTTTTGAAAAAGGCTATTCTACTAAAGAAGGTAATACTGGACTTGGCTTATGGGAAATAAGACAAATATTAAAGAAAAATAATAATCTAAACTTATATACAACTAAAAATTCTGAATACTTTACACAACAGTTTGAAATTTATTATTAATATAAAATTATAGAGTATACTGTAATTTGAACTAATTACAATACACTCTATTTATTTAATATTTAGTGATTAGTCTTTCTTTATTAAAGATGCTGGCATTTTTGGTTGATGATATATTCCAAATACCCAACATGCTGTATTTGTAGATTTTGCATATTTTTCTGCAACTTTAGCTAATAATTTTAACATAATACATTCCTCCTATAAAATATAATCTATAAAAAAGTATTGCCGGCAAATACTTTTATTACCTTATAAATTTACGCTGTTTGTTGCTGTTTCATATATAAGTCATAACCAGATTTATTTTTTGTTATTATATACGCAATTTTGGTTATACACATTGTTTGGGCTAACGTTCCGAAAATAATCAAATTTTGTATAACTGTATTTGGTATTAGTATTGCTCCTATCATATTTATTGTTAAAAAAATATATGATAAAATTTTCTTTGTTTTTCTTTCCCTTCTAGTTAATATAGGAAGATTTTCTGTATCTGCTGGAGCATATATACTTACCATTACTATTCCAAACATATATACAGCACAAATTACTATATATCTTATTAAATCAGATGGAAACATAAAAACTGTACTTATTATTGCATTTCCACAATAAATTATATTTGAACAAAGAAAACATCCTAAATGCGTTTTTAAATGAAATCCTCCAGAAACTGTTTTATATGGTAATAATATTAGAAATGCTAATAATGTCTGCCACCATAATCCTAATAAAAATCCAACTATAAACATAAGAAATATTTTGGGTATTTCCCCAACTATGAGCTGTATACCATACATAATTATTTCTGCTTGTTCGTCATCCATATTAGGTGTTCTTTTTTTTATCTTATTTGTTAGGTATTCACAAAACTTATCTATCATGTGCTCACCTCATTTCTTAACTATAGCCATAATACAACATTTTTTGACATTGAAATTGATATCTATATAAAACCACAAAAAATCCTATATGAAAATTTATAAATTAATTTTCATATAGGATTTTTTAGTTTTTGTAAAATTTACATAATTTTTATTTTGTCGAATCTTTATAATGTTACATTACTATTTTTTATTTACATTTGATAAATTACTTTTATATCACACATATATCCTCTATTATCTTCCAACTGCCTACTTTTTCCGGAAAAACATTAAAAGTAAGCTCTTCTTTAGTAGTTGGATGCACTAGTGAAAGTTCGTATGCCCATAAGCATATTTGCTTTCCGTGACCTCTTCCACCATATTTGTTATCGCCATATATACTATGATTTCTACTTGCAAGTTGTACTCTTATTTGATGATGTCTACCTGTTTGCAAGTTTATTTTTAAAACAGATAAATCTAATTTACTATCATATTTTAATACTTCATAATCAAGTATAGCCAATTTACTATTTTTCGTTTCTTCCTCCACTACTTTGCTCATATTAGTCTTTTCATTTTTTAATAAATAATCTTTAAATTCACCTTTTTCAGATTCCATTTTTCCATTACAAATTACTAAATATTTTTTCTTAAAAGTTTTATTTCTTACTTCTTCGCTTAGCCTTGATGCTGCTTTTGACGTTTTAGCAAATACCATAACTCCACCAACTGGCCTATCTAACCTATGTACTAACCCTAAATATGCATCTCCTGGTTTGTTATATTTTTGTTTTAAATATTCTTTTATAATGGTAAGCATATCAATATCACCTGTTTTATCACCTTGTGATGGTATGTTTACAGGCTTTTCTACTACTATTATATGATTATCTTCGTATATTACATTTAATTTCTCCATATATTTCTCCTAAACTAAAAGGGACGTTGTTAAATAGTTTAGCTAGCTAAACTATTTAACAACGTCCCTTTTAGTTTAGCTCTCCCATCTTCCGTAAATTCCACATGGAAGTATTAGCTTTGAATCTGTCATAGGTAGCCCTATCTCTCCATTCTCTACTTTGCCTCCATATTTTTTAGAAATATTTAAATTCAAAATATTTTCTAAAACTGTACTTGATATTCCTGTTGTATATGAATTTATTAAGAAAAATAACGGATTATCTGTTAATACTTTTGAGCACAATTCCACTAAATCACAAATATTTTCTTCAAATTTCCATACCTCACCATTTGTTCCTCTTCCATAAGATGGCGGATCCATTATAATTGCATCATATTTATTTTCTCTTCGTATTTCTCTATTAACAAATTTCACAACATCATCAACTATGTATCTTACTGGTTTTTCTTGTAAATTAGAAGCTTGTACATTTTGTTTAGCCCACGCTACCATACCTTTAGAACTATCTACATGGCAAACCGAGCTACCTGCATATAAACATGCCACTGTTGCCCCTCCTGTGTATGCAAATAAATTTAAAACTTTTATTGGTCTACCTGCTGATTTTATTTTATTTATCATCCAATCCCAATTTACAGCTTGTTCAGGAAATAAACCAGTATGCTTAAATCCCATTGGCTTTATATTAAACACTAAATCTTTATATCTTATTTGCCACTCTGCTGGAACTTTTTTAGTATATTCCCATCTACCTCCTCCAGTATTACTTCTTATATATTTTGCATTTATATCATTCCACTTATTGGGGAATGATTTATTTTTCCATATTACTTGAGGATCTGGACGCACTAAAATTACATCTTTCCATCTCTCTAATTTTTCACCATTTGCCATATCTAATATTTCATAATCTTTCCATTCATTTGCTATATTCATTGTTATTAAAATCCTTTCAATTTTTATATCATTGATAATATGTTTATAAAGTTTACTACAAATATTAAATCTATAACTACTAATAAAAATGTTAATAATAAAGTAAATATTATAAATTTATTTTCGCATATACTGACTAAAACTTTTCTGTACCCTCTCTCCTTTTTTAATCGCACTATTTGTGTGTCATCATTATAACTAATATCAAAAATCATATCTTTTGTATACCCCATAATTACAAATACCCCCATTTATATTCTCAATAAATATATATTCAAAATATTGTTTTTTATTCGTAATTTCGTATACAAAATTCATACTTTTTCTTACAAAATTATACATTCCATAGATATTTTTGTCAAATATTATAATTTTAAAAAAATTCGTCATAACTATTGACTTTTCAGAATAATCTATGTAAAATTGTAAATTATAAAATTTAATACATATTGCTGTGAAGATGAATGGCTTGTTAAAGGTTACTAACAAGAGAGTAAAGGTGACGCGCTGAGAGCCTTTTTAGCAAACATAACAAAGTCTAACACATTGGAGCAATTTTTTATAAAGTGGGAAGCTTTTATTTTGTAATTATGAGCTGTACATTAACTGTATATGGCATAAACCATACATTACAAAAGTAAGAGCTTTCAACCAGGGTGGCACCGCGGAATATTTCGTCCCTGCATTTATGCAGAGGGCTTTTTTATTTGCCAAAAATATATTTTAGTAACCTATTTTTAGCTGTAAAAAAGTCTTTACTGCAAAACTTTTTAAGGGGGTTTTATTATGAGTTTTTACAGAACACACACATGTAATGAAATTAGTTTAGAGGATGTTGGAAAAAAAGTAAAAATTGCCGGTTTTGTCCAAACAATTCGTGATTTTGGAGGTCTTGTATTTTTAGACATACGTGACATGTATGGTGTAACTCAAGTTGTTACATCTGCAAGAGAAGCTGACGTTGATTTTGCTTCTCATATTCCTATAGAGTCTTCTGTTTGCGTTGAAGGAACTGTTAGAAAAAGAGCTAAAGAAACTATAAACGAAAAAATTAAAACAGGACTTGTAGAAATAGCAATTGAAAAAATTGAAATTTTAGGTAAACGTACAAAAAATTTACCTTTTGAAGTAAATGGTAACCAAGAAGTAAGAGAAGATTTACGTCTTCAATATCGTTTTTTGGATTTAAGAAGTGATAAATTAAAAGATAATATAATATTAAGAGCTAAAATTATACAATTTTTAAGAAGTCAAATGATTGAGCAAGGTTTTTTAGAAGTTCAAACACCTATACTTACTAGTTCATCACCTGAGGGTGCAAGGGACTATTTAGTACCAAGTAGAATTCATCCTGGTAAATTTTATGCTTTACCTCAAGCACCTCAACAATTTAAACAATTATTAATGGTTTCTGGTATCGATAAATATTTCCAAATAGCGCCATGTTTTAGAGATGAAGATGCTAGAGCAGACCGTGCCCCAGGTGAATTTTATCAACTAGATATGGAAATGAGTTATGCAACTCAAGAAGATGTTTTTGCAAGTATTGAACCTGTTGTTTATAATACTTTTACTAAATTTTCTGGTAAAAAGGTAGCCAAATATCCTTTTCCACGAATTGCTTATAAAGAAGCTCTTCTAAAATATGGCTCAGATAAACCAGATTTAAGAAATCCTTTAATTATAATAGACTTATCTGAATTTTTTGGCAAATGTACTTTTAAACCATTCATTGGCAAAACTGTTAGAGCAATTAAAGTATCTGGTCATATGTCAAAAGGCTTTCACGAAAAGATGCTTGAATTTGCTATGTCTATTGGAATGGTTGGACTTGGCTATTTAGAAGTTCAAGATGATTTATCATTTAAAGGGCCTATCGACAAATTTATTCCAGATGATTTAAAGAAAGAACTTTTAAGTTTAGCTGATTTAGGAAAAGATGACACCATTTTCTTTATTGCAGATAATGAAAAGAAAGCTTGCGATTTAGCAGGTCAAATAAGAACTGAACTTGGAAAACGTTTAAATTTAATAGATGATAGCGTATTTCAATTTTGCTGGATTACAGATTTTCCAATGTATGAATTAGATGAACGTGGACGCATAGCATTTAACCATAACCCATTTTCTATGCCACAAGGTGGACTAGAAGCTTTAAATACAATGAATCCACTAGACATTCTTGCATACCAATATGACATAGTATGTAATGGCATTGAACTTTCTTCAGGTGCTGTTAGAAATCACGACCCTGAAATAATGGTTAAAGCTTTTGAAATTGCAGGATACAGTAAACAGCATATTGAAGAAAAATTTCCAGCATTATTCAATGCCTTTCAATATGGAGCTCCTCCTCACGCAGGCATAGCTCCAGGTGTAGATAGAATGATTATGCTTATAACTGGAAGTGAAACTATTCGTGAAGTTATCGCCTTCCCTATGAATAGTAAGGCCCAAGATTTAATGATGGGTGCACCAGGAAATGTTACTAAAGAACAATTAAAAGAAGTGCATATAAAAATTGATTAAACTAATAGGGACGTTGTTAAATAGTTTAGCAAATTTATTTTATATTTCAAAACAATAATATTATATTTTTCTTCGTTGCCCCATTTAAGAAAATGTAATTCGCTTATCGCTCATAACATTTTCTAAAAAGGTCCCCACGAATCACTTCGAAAAATATAATATTATTGTTTTGAAAATAGTATATATACTTTTTTTGCTAAACTATTTAACAACGTCCCTATTAGTTTAATCACTCTAAATTTTTTCATAATACCATTGAATTACACATAATATTATTATATAATATTGACATTAATTTATAAGGAGGTACTCATTGATGAGTAAGCAACGGTATCGCAACAATCTAGAAGCACAAAGACAACATGAACTTGAGATTATAAAGCAGGCCGATTACTTTATATCTCATAAGTCTACCATTAGAGCAACTGCTCAAGCTTTCCATCTGAGCAAATCAACTATCCATCAAAATTTAACCGAAGCATTACCTAAATTATCACTGCATCGTTACCTCTTGGTTAAACAAATTTTGGATACAAATACTGCTGAACGTCATATCCGTGGTGGAATTGCAACTCGGAAAAGATATTTAGCAATGAAAAAGCACTAAACTAATAGGGACGTTGTTAAATAGTTTAACACATTTGTAGCAACTTTAATAAAAAAAGATGAATATACTTTTATATTCATCTTTTTTATATATTTAGAGTAAGTGTTAAACTATTTAACAACGTCCCTATTAGTTTAGTTCCCATAGTAGCTGTCTAGCAATATTTGTTTTAATTCAGAAACCAATGGCATTCTTGGATTAGCAGTAGTACACTGATCTTCAAATGCATTTTCTGCAAGCATATCAAGTTTTTGCAAAAATTCTTGTTCATTAATTCCTGCATCTTTCAAACATCTTTCTATTTGTAAATCTGCGTTTAATTTTTTTATTTCTTCTATTAATGAGTTTACTCCCTCTTCGTTTGTATAAGCTGGGAAATACATTCTTCTTGATAAATCTGCATATTTCTGGTCTGCTATAAAATATTCATATTTAGGGTATGATACAAATTTTGTTGGCTTACTTGCATTATACCTAATAACATATGGCAATAAAATTGCGTTTATTCTACCATGTGCCATATGGAATTCAGCACCTATTTTATGAGCTAGTGAATGATTTATTCCTAAAAATGCATTTGTAAACGCCATTCCAGCTATTGTACTTGCATTGTGCATTTTTTCTCTAGCATTTGCATCATCACCATTATTATATGCTTGCCTTAGATTTTTAAATACTAATTCCACTGCCTTTTCTGCTAATGCATCTGTATAATCTGATGCCATATTTGAAACATACGCTTCTATTGCATGTGTTAAAACGTCCATTCCTGTATCTGCTGTAACTTTTTTTGGCATAGTCATTACTAATTCTGGATCTATTATTGCTACATCTGGTGTTAGCTCATAATCTGCCAAAGGATACTTTTTATTATTTTGCTTATCTGTAATAACTGCAAATGATGTTACCTCTGAACCTGTTCCTGAAGTTGTTGGTATTGCTACCATTTTACATTTAGTACCTAATTTAGGAAATTTATAAGTACGCTTTCTTATATCCATAAATTTTAGCTTTAACCCTTCAATATCACTATCCGGATATTCATAAAATAGCCACATTCCCTTTGCAGCATCTATTGGGCTTCCCCCTCCTAATGCAATAATTACATCTGGTTTGAACTCTTTCATTCTTTCTACACCTTTTTGTATTGTATCAAATGATGGGTCTGACTCTACCTCTGAAAATACATCTGAATGTACATATTTTTCTCTTTTTCTTAAATAATATAATATTCTATCAACATATCCTAGACTTTCCATAGATTCATCTGTAACTATAAATGCCCTTGTTATATCTGGCATTTTTTCTAAATATTCTATTGAACCTGCTTCAAAATATATTTTATCTGGAACTTTAAACCACTGCATATTAACCCTCCTATTTGCAACTTTTTTTATATTTATTAAGTTTACTGATGATACATTTGCTGTTGTTGAATTTCCTCCAAAAGTTCCACAGCCTAATGTAAGTGATGGCATATTAGTATTATATATATCACCTATTGCTCCATGTGTTGAAGGAGAGTTTACAATTATTCTTCCAGCCTTTACTCTTTCCGAAAATTTTAAAATCGTGTCTTTATCTTCTGAATGAATTACCGCAGAATGTCCAAGTCCTCCAAATTCAATTAATTTCTCTGCTAAATCTATTCCTTCTTCTGCGTTTTCTACCACATAGTATGCTAAAACTGGACTTAATTTTTCCTTTGAAAATGGATATTCTATTCCTACTCCGTTTTCATGTAACACTAAAACTTTAGTATCTTGTGGTACATCTATTCCTGCACCTTTTGCAATGTTATATGGACTTTTTCCAACAATATCTGCATTTAAGGCACAACCATTTTCCTGTATAAACATGCTATTTCTTAACCTATTTGTTTGCTCATCATTTAAAAAATAGCACCCCGCTTCTCTCATTAAATTTT
>CANQRI010000031.1 GCA_947626235.1 uncultured Clostridia bacterium
GGCGGAGAATATAAAGGTTAATACTATTATTATTCATTTAATTCTACAATAGTAACTCCCATTTCACCCTCACCAAAAGTACCAAGCCTAAAGCTTTTAACGTGAGGGTGAGTTTTTAAAAACGCGTGAATACCCTCGCGAAGTTTGCCAGTGCCTTTACCGTGCACAATACGAACAGGGGTAAGCTTTGAAATATAGCAGTCGTCCAAATATTTATCAATAACAAAAATTGCTTCATCAACATTTTGACCAATTACATTAATTTCAGTATTAACATATTTTGCCTTTTCTGAATTACTATAATTAACTTTAGAATTAGTATGGCTTTTAGTATTTGTTTTAATGCTCAAAATATCATTAACTTTTATTGTAAGTTTTGCACTTCCAATTTGAACTTGCAAAGAGTCATTTTTTCCAGATAGGGAATAGATAGTAGCAGGTTCATTAATATTTTTTAAATTTACAACCATGCCAACTTTTAAATCTTTTTTAGTAAGCACAGTAGGAGTTTCTTCTTCAGAGGAGCTATGGCTTATTGAAGATAAACTTTCATTTAGTTTGTTTCTCAATTTATTAGCCCTTGAAATAGAAGAAGCATCGAAGTTATTTCTTACAATATTTGCAATTTCGGTGTCATTAAGTGAAGCAAAATCAATATTTTCTAAATTTTTAAATTTTGCATAAATATTATCTAACTCTTTAATAGTAGAGCTTGCTTCATCTTTAGCAGAAAGAATAATGTCTTGAGCTTGAATTTTTGCATTTTCAGCAAGTTGTTTTTCCTTTTCTTTTTGCCTAGAATTATCTTTTTCTAAAGATTTCCTTAAAGATTGAACTTGATTTAAATTTTTTGCAATTTCATCTTTTTCCTTTTCAATTTGTATTTTATCATCATAAATATTTTTTAAAAGTTCTTCAATACTAATGTCATCAGTATTTAAAAGTTGTTTTGCTCTATTTAAAATAGTATCGGGAAGACCTAATTTTTGACTAATAGCAAAAGCATTACTTTTTCCAGGAATCCCTATTAATAACTTGTATGTTGGTTTTAAATGCTCAATATCAAACTCGGAACTTGCATTTTCAAAACCGTCATTTACAAGAGCATAATTTTTTATTTCTTGATAATGTGTTGTAGCAATGGTAGTAGCCCCTAATTTATTAAAATGTTCTAAAATACTAATTGCTAAATTTGCACCTTCTAGTGGATCTGTACCAGAGCCAAGTTCATCTAATAAAACAAGACTATTAGAAGTAGCATGTTTTATTATATTTACTATATTTAACATATGAGAAGAAAAAGTGCTCAAAGACTCTTGAATACTTTGTTCATCTCCTATGTCTGCAAAAACATTGTCAAAAACGTAAATACTAGAATTTTCATTTGCAGGAATAAAAAGTCCGCAATAAGCCATAATGCAAAGCAATCCGCAAGTTTTTAAACTAACGGTTTTTCCACCTGTATTTGGACCTGTAATAATTAATGAATTATATTTTGAACCAATTTCTATATCTATTGGTACAACTATGTTTTCATCAATTAATGGGTGGCGTGCCTGAATTAAATTAATGGTCTTATTATCATTAACTTTAGGTAACACACCGCCAATTTCTTTAGAAAACCTAGCTTTTGCAAAAATGAAATCTAAAGTTCCAATTAAATTTACATCAGAAGAAAGCTCATTTGTATAGTTAAACAATAAGCTAGATAGACTTTGCAAAATTTTTTCAATTTCTAAATTTTCTTCTATTTTCAAATTATTAATTGTATTATTCATTTCGAAAACAGACATTGGCTCAATAAACACGGTGGAGCCACTTGCAGACATGTCATGTATAAAACCTTTAACATTTCCTCTATATTCTTCTTTTACAGGTATAACGTACCTATCATTCCTAATTGTAATAATAGGTTCCATTATATATTTTGAATAAGTTGAAGAATGAATTAAATTTCCTAAAGTATTTTTAATATCTGCCTCTAATTTTCTTCTATTTCTTCTTAAAGAAGAAAGCCCAGAAGAAGCATCATCTGCAATATTTTCTTCATCTATAATGCTTGAAAATATTTTACTTTCAATATTTTGGTTTGAATATAAACTAGAAAAATATCCATCTAATTTTGGAAATGCAGAAATATCAAATTCTTCATCTTTATAAAAATATTCTTTAAATTCTCTGGCAAGTTTCAAGATATTTGCAACTTCCAATAAAGACTTCGCACTTAAAGAGTTACCACTTTGCAAGCTTTTTATTGCAATAGATATGTCAGCTATTTCGTTACTTGGTAAGTTAGATTTTCTAAAGCATAAATTTGAAGCTTCAAGTGTTTCAGAAAGTAGGCTTTCAACTTGTAATTTTTTAAAAGTAGGTAATAAATTTTTAGCCTTTTCTTTGGCTATATAAGTTTTGCAATAATTTTCTAATTTTAATTTTATTTCATCAAATTCTAGCTTTTTTAAATAATCTTCAATTTTTATTTCATCATTTAAATAATTTTCGGGTACTTCTAATTTTCTTGAAAAATCTTCAGTCATTTTTATTATTCCTTTCAATGGGTTTATTCTTTATTAATTTGTGCTATTTTATCATAAAAATACAAAAAAAGAAAGAGGGGCTTGACAAAATAAGATTACAGGTGTAAACTTAATGCATAAGAGTTTACAAATGTAAACTATAATTATGAAACTTTATATATGAAAATTAAGAGGGGGAATATTAAATGTTGGATATTTATAATATAACAGATGGTGAATTAGAAATAATGCAAATATTGTGGGATAAAGGAGAGGCTGGACTTCAAGATATCTTACTAGAATTAAATAAAACGAGAAAAAGAAATAAGAATACAATAAAAACTTTATTATACAGATTAATAGATAAAGAAGCTGTAAAAACAGTAAAAGTGGGATTAAAAGAAGTAGAATATAAGGCAAATATTGAAAAAGAAAAATATTTAGCAAAACAAAATAAATCATTTTTAGAAAAACTATATCATGGAAATGCTGAAAAAATGGTATTAAATTTCGTAGAAGAAAAACAAATATCAAAAGAACAATTAAAAAAATTAATAGATATTTTAGAAAGTGAGGATTAAAAATGATAGAGTATGTTGTAAATTTCATATTGTCACCTATATTTTATAAAGTTTTATATTTGACAGTAATAGGCTCATTAACAGGAATTATAATATATGCTATTCAAAAGATTTTCGACAAGAAAATTTCACCTAAATGGAAATGTGCAATTTGGTTAGTACTTGTAGTTTCATTATTAATGCCATTTAAATTTCAAATAAAAACAAATAGAAATTATGCTGTAAGCAGTATAGTAGATAGAATTGAAAATATATCTTATGTGAATGAGTATAATAGTGCAGTAGCAGAATATAATAAAATCTCACAAGAGGAAAATGTTAATACAAAAGAGGAATTAGAACTTGAGCAAAAACAAAATATTGCACATATGAAAGTATTGATATTTAATTGCATTATACCATGTTTATGGCTAATAGGTATAATTATATATTCTTTAATTTTAACAATAAGTATGTTTAAGCTGAAAAGCAGAACTAAAGGAATAGAGGTAAATAATGAAAAAGTACAAAATATATTGGAAAAATGTAAGAAAAATTTAGCAGTAAAAAGAGATATAAAAATATATGAGCAAAGTTTTAAAAAATCACCATGTTTAATTGGAATAGTTGAACCTAAATTAATAGTTACAAATGAATTTATAAATAGTGATAATAAAACAATAGAGTATGTAATATTTCATGAATTAGCTCATTACAAAAGAAAAGATTACATTTATAATTTTATTCTAATTATAATAAATGTAATACATTGGTTTAATCCTTTAGTATGGGTGTTTTTAAAGAAAATAAGGCAAGATATGGAACTTGCGGCAGATGAAATTGCTTTAGAGAATATTGAAGATACAAAAGCTTATGGAAAAACATTAATAAATGCCAGTATAGATGATGAAGGTAGAAATTTTATAAATGAACTTTGCTTTAAAGATGAAGAAGACAATTTAACTAGGAGAATAAAGATGATAAAGTTAAAAGATAAATTTAAAAAGCATAGATTTGTGATTGCTATGGGTTCAGTGTTGATAATATTAATAGTTAGTATGTTTTGCTTTATAAACTTACGAAATGAAGCATCAATTCAAAATGAAGAATTAGATACAGAAATTAATAATAATCAAATGCAAAAAGATGAATATAAAACTTTAAATATAACAAAAACTAATGAGATATCTAAATATATACCAAAAAATATTACCAAAATTATAGCTACAAATTATCAATCAAATTTAAATGACCCAACACAATATGTTATTACAGATATTGAGCAAATGAATAATTATATAAATTTGTTTTTTGAAACAAGCTGGGTTGTAGAAGAACCAAAAAACTATATTTCTAATGGAGATGCAACATATTATACTATGCAAATAATAGGAGATACAAATTTAAAATTAGATTTAAAGGGATTTGCAGTTAATGGAATGGGAAAAGTAGAAATAATAACTGATACGGAAAAAATAAAATATAATATTAGCTATTATACATATCAAAAAATTATTTCTTATAACAATAAGATATATTATTTGCACCAAAGTAATTTAGAGCAACCATCACAAGACAAATGCTATGTTGCCCAAGAAAAAGCATTAAAAAATTTAGAAATTGAGCAAAAAGAATACATTCAAAAACAAATAAGATACCAACATATATATTTAGAGTATGAGTTATTGGATGCAGTAAAATTAATAAAAGATTCCAATAGTCCGTATTGGGAGGAGTTTACAGAAGAAGGAGTATTTACAGATCCTTATACTGGAACTGGAGTACAGGATAGTACAAATTTTTTGAGTATTTATAATGAGATACTAAAAATAAGAGACATTATAAAAGATGAAGATACAAAAAAGGATTTTTATAATTTATGCAATGTTTTAAAAAAAGGAATGGACGAACATAATTTAGATAAATGTTTTGAGGCTCATGAAATACTTCATGATTATGATTATTGGATTATTAATACTCCAGTTCATTTGGATTCTTCACCAGCAGACTGGGGAGGAGTATACACATATTTTGGAAGACCAAGCATAATGTAAGAAGCTACTTTTATTATGGAGCAAACTTTGATAGAAAAATTAAGCAAACGATTAATTAATATGCAATAAATGTAACAGGAATATACAATTCCTGTTATTTTTTTTGTAACTAAACTGTAAAAATCTGACCAGTCAGACTAATAGAAAAAATCATAAACAAGGTATATAAATATAAAAACAAAAATTAAAGAGGTACAAATGGAAAATATAAAAATCATATCAACAGGAAAATATTTACCAAAAGTAAAAATAGAAAATAAAATGTTGGCACAAAAATATGGAGTTACAGAAGAATATATAGAAAAAAGAACAGGTATAAGAACAAGATATTTTGCAAACGAAGACATAGTAGAAATGGCAGTTAAATCAGCAAGACAGGCACTAAAAAATGAAAAGATAGACATAGATTTAATAATAGTAGCTAGTACAACAACGCAAAAATTGATGCCAGGAATTTCATATTTAGTACAAAAAGAATTACAAATAGAAAACTGCATGTGTTTAGATATTATAGCAGGTTGTAGTGGATACATAAATGCATTTGATGTAGCAAGAAATTATATAGCCATTGGAAAAGTAAAAACTGCAATGATAATAGGGGTAGATATACTTTCAAAATATGTTAATGAAGGCGACATTGGAACAGCAATTATACTATCAGATGGAGCAGGTGCTACAGTAATTCAAAAAGCAGATGTAGAAAAACAATATGAAAGTAATATAAAAAGTGATGGTAAAAATTCAGAAATATTAACATGTACAGCAACATCTAAAATATATATGGACGGAAAAGCAATATACAAATATGCAGTTACTGAAACGGTTAAAAATGTTAAAAAATTATTGGAAATTGCAGGAGAAAATTTAGATAGCATAAAATATATAGTTCCACATCAATCAAACTTGAAAATATTAAATTCAATTACTGCAAAGCTAAATATACCAGAAGAAAAAATGTTTAAAGATATTCAATATGTTGGGAACACCTTTTGTGCAAGTATTCCAATTGCTTTAAATGAAATGTTTGAAAATAATATGTTGAAAGAAGGAAACAAAGTAATTCTTTTAGGTTATGGTGGGGGACTAAACACAGGAAGCATATTGCTAGAGATATAAAATTAAAGATAAATATTACTATGAAATTGAAAGAAATATTGCTATGAAGTTGCAAAAAGTATTGTTATGGAAACGCAAAAAATATTGGAGGAAGATATAAATGAAAGTAGCATTTTTGTTCCCAGGGCAAGGTGCGCAAACAGTTGGAATGGGAAAAGAAATATATGATAAATACGAAGAAGCAAGAACAGTATATGAAAAAGCTTCAGAAATTTCAGGAATGGACATAAAAAAAATTTGCTTTGAGGGTGAAGGAATAGATAACACAGAGTTTACACAAATTGCTATTGCGACCACAAGTTTGGCAATGCTTGAAGTTTTAAAACAAAAAGGAATAAGGGCAGAAGTTGCAACTGGCCTAAGTCTTGGTGAATATCCAGCTTTAATATATGGAGGATATTTGAGTTTTGAAGATGGAATAAAGTTGCTAAAACAAAGAGGTTACTATATGGCAAATTGTGTGCCAAAAGAAGAATATTCTATGTCAGCCATTATAGGGTTAGATAGTAAAAAAATAGAAGAAATATGTAGCAATATAAGAAGCAAAGGAAAGTTTGTAGTTCCTGCAAATTATAATTATTCATCACAAACAGTAATATCTGGAAATAGTGACGCAGTTGAAATTGCAATGGAAGCTTTAAAGCAAAATGGTGCAAAAAAAGTAGTTAAGCTAAATACGAGTGGACCATTTCATACAGAAAAACTAAAAGAAGCAAAAGAAAAATATGAAAAAGAATTGGAAAAAGTAAATTTTAAAATAGGCAATATTCCGGTAATAAAAAATATAGACGGCACATTGTACAAAAGTGAAGATAATATAAAAGAAATATTAGCAAAACATATTATAAGCCCAGTAAGGTTTGATAAAACAATAAATTTAATGTTTGAAAAAGGAATAGATACTTTTATAGAAGTGGGACCAGGAAAAGTATTAACTGGATTTGTGAGAAAAGAAAATAAAGATGCTAAAGTATATAATGCAAGCGAGTTATTTTAGTATATTGTAAATTATTTTGAAAAGTACATATATTTGAGTGGATTGTAAATTATTTTGAGAAGTACTATGTAAATTACATATTATGATACTTTAATGGATTTAAGAAAGGAAGATTTTTGTAATGGAAGAAGATAAAAAAGTTGCTTTAATTACAGGAGGATCAAGAGGAATAGGAAAGCAAGTAGCATTAAGATTCGCAAAACAAGGCTTTAATGTAGTAGTAAATTATGTATCAGATAAAACAGATATAGAAAGTTTAGAAAAAGAAATAAAAGCACAAAACAGCGATATAGATGTTTTATTAATAAAGTCAGATGTAACATCATATGAGGCATCAGAAGAAATGATAAAACAAGCAATAGAAAAATTTGGAAAGATAGATGTTTTGGTAAATAATGCAGGAATAACGAAAGATGCACTTTTAATTAGAATGAAGGAAGAAGAATTTGATAAAGTAATACAAGTAAATTTAAAAGGCGTATTCAATGTAACAAAGGCAGTTGTTCCATACATGATGAAGAAAAAAGAGGGAAGCATTGTTAATTTATCATCAGTAGTAGGAGTAGTTGGAAACGCAGGACAATGTAATTATTCTGCATCAAAGGCAGGAATAATTGGCTTTACTAAAAGTTTAGCAAAAGAGCTTGCCTCAAGAAATATAAGAGTAAATGCTGTAGCGCCAGGATTTATAAAAACAGATATGACAGATGTTTTATCAGATGCTGTAAAAGAAGGCATAAATGCTCAAATACCATTAAAAAGAATGGGTTCAGCAGAAGAAGTGGCAAATGTTATTTATTTTTTAGGAAGTAAAGAAAGTTCATATATAACAGGTCAAGTTATAAATATTGATGGTGGAATGGTAATGTAGAACGTGAAAATTAGAGGAGCAATACCTATGTTAAAAATAAGCACAATGGAACGCACTTCAAAGAGGAAAGGAAGATATAAAAATGGAAAAAAGAGTTGTTATTACAGGACTAGGTGCAATTACACCAATAGGAAATAATGTAGAAGAATTTTGGAATGGAATAAAAGAAGGTAAGTGTGGAATTCATGAAATCACACATTTTGATACAACAGATTTTAAAGTGAAATTAGCAGCAGAGGTAAAAAATTATAATCCAGATGATTATTTTGACAGAAAGGCATCTAAAAGAATGGATTTATTTTCTCAATATGCTGTAATAGCTGCTAAAGAAGCAATAAATGATGCAAAAATTACTCCAGAAAATACTGACATGGATAGAGTTGGAATTATTGTAAGTGCAGGAATTGGAGGACTTTCGACAATAGAAAAAGATAATAGAGCATTGGTAGAAAAAGGACCAGATAGGGTGTCCCCAATGTATATACCAATGTCAATAGTTAATATGGCAGCAGGAAATATAGCAATAGAATTAGGAATAAAAGGAGAGTCAATGTCAATAGTAACAGCCTGTGCAGGTGGTACACATTCTATTGGAGAAGGATTTAGAACTATAAAACATGGATATCAAGATGTTATGCTAGTTGGTGGAGCAGAAGCTTCTATAACGCCAACTGGAATAGCAGGTTTTACAAATATAAAAGCGTTAACTAGAGAAGAAAATAAAAATCGAGCAAGTATTCCATTTGACAAAGAAAGAAGTGGATTTGTAATGGGAGAAGGTTCAGGCATACTTGTTTTAGAAGAATTAGAACATGCATTAAAAAGGAAAGCAAAAATATATGCAGAAGTAGTAGGGTATGGAGCAACTTCAGATGCATACCATATAACATCTCCATCACCAGATGGAAGTGGAGCAGCTAAAGCAATGAAAATTGCAATGGAAGAAGCAAATGCAAAACCAGAAGATATAACATACATAAATGCCCATGGCACATCTACACATTTAAATGATTTAGGTGAAACTCTTGCAGTAAAATTAGCCTTTGGAGAAGCAAGTAAAAAGGTAATGATGAGTTCTACAAAAGGAAATACAGGTCATTTATTAGGCGCAGCAGGCGGAATTGAGGCTGTAGTCATTGCAAAGGCAATACAAGATAATTTTGTACCTCCAACAATAAATTATAAAGTAAAAGATGAAGAATGTGACTTAGATATTGTACCAAATGAGGGAAGAAATGTAGAGGTAAAATATGCAATGTCAAACTCATTAGGATTTGGAGGACATAATAGTTCAATATTATTTAAGAAATATGTATAGAGATATATGGATATATAGATATGTAGATATGTATAAAGATATGATGAATATATAGAGAAAAAATTTAAAGGTTGTCCCTTTTTGTCCCATTTGGCACAGTTGGGGACAGTCCCCCAACTGGGAAAGGAGTGAATTTTAATATGAGTTATGATGATATAAAGAAAATAATAGAAGATATGGGGAAATCTCAAATAAATAATTTAAGTATTGAATTTCCAGATGGACTCAAAATTAATATGACAAAAGAAAATCAAGGTGAAAAACAAGTAAGTAATGCAGGGGTAACTACTGCAAATAATGTTCAAAATATAGTAGTGCCAGAAAAAGTAGAAAAAGCAGGAACTGAGAAAGAAGACAATTTTAAAATAGTTAAGTCTCCAATGGTAGGAACATTTTACAGTAGTAGTTCACCAAAAGATAAACCATTTGTAAAAGTAGGAGATAAAGTGACCAAGGGTCAAGTACTTTGCATTGTTGAAGCAATGAAATTAATGAATGAAATAGAATCAGATTTCGATGGTGAAATAGTTGAAGTATGTGTAAATAATGAAGATGTGGTAGAATATGGAACTCCACTATTTAAATTGAGCTAAACTATTAGGGACGGGGTTAAATAGTTTAACACACTCTCTATTTATATTATTTACAAAACATTAATATTATATATTTTTAAGTGGTTCGTGGGGACCGTTTTAGAAAATGTTATGAGCGATATGCGAATTACATTTTCTTAAATGGGGCAACGCAAAAATATATAATATTAATGTTTTGTAAAGGATTATAACACATTGGTGTTAAACTATTTAACCCCGTCCCTAATAGTTTAGCAGAAAGGAAAGAAACATGTTAGATATAAATGAAATTATGAAAATAATACCTCAAAGGGCACCATTTTTAATGTTAGATAAGGTTGAAGAATATGTACCAGGGGAAAGTTGTACAGCATATAAAAATGTATGTATAAATGAACCATATTTTGCGGGACATTTTCCAGGGCAACCAATTATGCCCGGTGTGCTAATTGTAGAAGCTTTAGCCCAAACAGGTGCAGTTGCCATATTATCTATGGAAGAAAATAAAGGAAAAAATGCGTTATTTGGTGGTATAGATAATTTTAGATTTAAAAAACAGGTTGTACCAGGAGATACACTAAAATTAGAGGTAAAGATAATAAAAAGAAAAGGACCAATAGGAATAGGAGAGGCTATAGCAACAGTTGATGATAAGGTTGTAGCTAAAGGAGAGCTTACTTTTGCAATAGTATAAGAAAAGCAGACTTTCGAATTTATTAAAAATACGAAAGTCTGCTACTAAAAAATTAGCAATATAATTAGGCCATTTTTATACAAGTATAATTCTTGTTGGGCCTTGGAGGGGCAGATTTTGTTACCCACTCAACTGCATGATCGCACAAAGCATTGATTGTGGAAGTGACAACTTCTTCAGAATAGTCTCCATTAATATAAAACATACATGGAAAATTGTCATTATTCTGAATGTACACATTCAACAATTCAGCAATTAGCCTTTTGTAACTTAAAGCGTCATCTTTGGTATGTGCTTCAGACAATAGAGTAAAGAACTTCTCGTATTTGTTGAAACACAGTGTGACATTGGACTTCTTCATTTTTTTGCCTCCCTAAAGTAGTAATTTGTTTTGTTGCGCGAAATGTCATCTTCAAAAAGAATAAAACCGCACTTGTACAGTAATTCGTCGGTCAACCGATCCTTATTAAAATACTCTTTGGTTGTAAAAGCTACTAAATGCATGTAGTTAGTATGAGGATGCCTTTCTAACATCATAGGGAACGAAACCACAAATTCATTTTTGAAGAGTCCCTGCCGGAAATATGCCCAAAAGATTTTATGGCATATCAAAAAATGAAACTCACCTAAAGTTTTGTTTGCACAAAGTGAGAATTCTGACCAAACAGAAAGAATCCGTTTGAGATTATTAAGGTAATTACGAAATTTCATATATTTACCTGCCTTTCTATAAAATTTATAAATATTATATAACGAATTTATGTAAATGTCAAAATGTTTTTGAAGATAATTAAAAAATGTAAAAGCAAATAAAATGATATGAAAGCAGTTAAGGTAATATAGAATTAAAAGAATATGAAGTGGTCAAAAGAAAGGATTGAAAAAAATGTTAAATAAAATATTGATTGCAAATAGGGGAGAAATAGCAGTAAGAATAATAAGAGCATGTAGAGAAATGGGAATAAAAACGGTTGCAGTATATTCAGAAGCAGATAAACAAGCACTTCATACAAAACTAGCAGATGAAGCAATTTGTATTGGACCTGCTACATCTTCAAAAAGTTATTTAAATATGAAAGCTATAATAGAAACCGCATGTTTAACGGGATGTGATAGTATTCATCCAGGTTTTGGTTTTTTATCAGAAAATAGCAATTTTGCAAGAATATGTGATGAAATAGGCATAAAATTTATAGGGCCATCTTATAAACTTATAGAATTATTAGGAAATAAATCAAAAGCCAAAGAAACAATGAAAAATATTGGTGTTCCTGTAATTCCTGGTTCAGATGGATTGGTTAATTCTAAAGAAGAAAGTAAAAAAATTGCAGAAAACATAGGATATCCTGTTATGTTAAAAGCATCAGCAGGCGGTGGAGGAAGAGGTATAAGGGTAGTATATGATGAGGAAGAACTAGATAAGCAATATGATATAGTGAAACAAGAAGCCTTAAATTCCTTTGGAGATAGTAGTATATACATAGAAAAATTTATTGAAAATCCACGCCATGTAGAAATACAAATATTAGCAGATGAACATGGCAATGCAGTACATTTAGGGGAAAGAGATTGTAGCATACAAAGAAGAAATCAAAAGGTTTTAGAAGAATCGCCTAGTATGGCCATAGATGAAGCATTAAGAAAAAGAATGGGAGATATTGCGGTAAAAGCGGTAAAAGAAATAGGATATACGAATGCAGGGACAATAGAGTTTTTGGTAGACAAAAATAAGAATTTCTATTTTATGGAGATGAATACTAGACTTCAAGTTGAACATCCTGTAACTGAATTTGTAACTGGAATAGATATTGTGAAAGAGCAAATAAAAATAGCAAGTGGTATGGAACTTGAGTTTAAACAAGAAGATATAAAAGTTTCTGGTCATAGTATGGAAGTAAGAGTTAATGCAGAAAATCCATTAAAAAATTTTATGCCATGTCCAGGAAAAATAACTGGAATAAATTTTCCGGGCGGAAATGGAATAAGATTAGATACAGCCATTTATTCAGGTTACACTGTTCCACAAAATTATGATTCAATGCTTGCAAAAGTAATAGTTCACGGAAAAGATAGAAATGAGGCTATTGCGAAAATGAGAAGCGCATTATCAGAGTTCATAATAGAAGGAATAGATACAAATATAGATTTTATTTTGCAGATATTAGATAATGAAGATTTTAAAAATAATAATTATGATACAAGTTTTTTGAAACGGATTTTTAGAACATTCATAAAAATATGGAGGAAATTAATTAAATGATTATAGATAGGATAAGAAAAATAAATACTGACAAAGTCAAAACAGAAAAAAATAGCAAGGCTTCAGACATGTTAGTTGGAAAGTGGGTAAAATGCGATAATTGCAAAGAAATTTTGTATAAGGACGATGTGCATAAGAATTTAAGTGTATGCCCTAATTGTGGCAAGCATTTTAGAATATCTTCAAGAAGAAGAATAAATCAAATTGCAGATGAGGGAACTTTTGAAGAAATAGGAGAAGAAGTAGAAACAACGAATCCACTTAAATTTGAAGGTTATTTGAAAAAAATAGATAGTTTGAGAGAAAAAACAAAAATACAAGAAGCAGTAACCTGCGGAAAATGTAAAATAGAAAATGAAGACGTAATTATATGTGTAATGGACGGAAATTTCTTAATGGGAAGCATGGGAAGAACTGTAGGGGAAAAAATAACAATGGCAATAGAGGAAGCTATAAGGCAAAAGTTACCATTAATTATATTTTGTGTTTCTGGTGGCGCAAGAATGCAAGAAGGAATAGTTTCTTTAATGCAAATGGCAAAAACTACAAGTGCTTTGGGCAAACTAAATGAAGAAGGTCTTTTATACATATCTGTATTAACAGATCCAACAACAGGTGGGGTTACAGCATCATTTGCAAGTTTAGGAGATATTATTTTAGCCGAACCAGATGCCTTAATAGGTTTTGCAGGACCAAGGGTAATAGAACAAACCATTGGAGAAAAATTACCAGATGGATTTCAAAAGTCAGAATTTTTATTAGAACATGGATTTATTGATAAAATTGTAGAAAGAAAAGATATGAAAAAAACATTGGCACAACTTATAAGATTGCATAAAAGTGAATTTATAAAAAGCAAATAATGTAGAAGTAATAGAGTCATTGTAAGTAAATAAAACTACAATTTTAAGTAAAGGAGCAAACAATGAAAAAAAGTAATATATCTGCTTGGGATAGAGTTTTGCTTGCAAGGCAAAAGGATAGGCCTAAAGCATTGGATTATATAGAAAATATATTTGATGAATTTATAGAACTTCACGGAGACAGGTTATATGGCGACGATAAGTCTATAGTGGGTAGAATTGCTACAATAAATAAATTGCCAGTTACTGTTATTGGTGAGCAAAAAGGTAGAACGACTAAAGAAAATATGGAAAGGAATTTTGGAATGCCAAATCCAGAAGGATATAGAAAATCTATGAGATTAATGAAGCAAGCTGAAAAATTTGGAAGACCAATAATAACATTTATAGATACGCCAGGTGCATATCCAGGTATTGGGGCTGAAGAAAGAGGACAGCGGAGAGGCAATAGCTAGCTCTATGTTGGAAATGGCAAAATTAAAAGTTCCAATAATTGCAGTTGTAATAGGTGAAGGTTCAAGTGGTGGAGCTTTAGCAATTTGCGTTGGAGATAGAATAGTAATGCTTGAAAATGCAATATATTCAATTTTGTCACCAGAAGGATTTGCAAGTATTTTATATAAAGATTCAACTAAAGCAAGTGAAGCAGCAGAAAATATGAAAATTACAGCAAATGATTTAAAGGAGCTAAATATTATTGATAAAATAATTGAAGAGCCAGAGGGTGGAGCGCAAAATGATTTTGCAAAAGTAACACATAGTATAAAAGAATATATTATTCAAGAGTTGAAAGAACTTTGCACATTAGATGTGCATACATTGATAGAAAATCGCTATGAGAAATTTAGAAAAATGTAAAGTTTACAGATAATAGGAAAAGTAAATTAATACAATAAGCAAAATTATATTAGGATTAAGAGTAAAATACAATTAGTAGGAGGAAAAAAATGATATTAGAAGGTAAGAAAGTATTAATAATGGGAATTAGAAACAAATGGAGTATAGCATGGGGAGCAGCACAGTCAGCTTATGAAAATGGAGCACAGGTCATATTTACACATAGTGAATTTGAGAATGAAGAAAAAATAAATGCGTTAATTAGCCAAATACCTGGTGCAAAATCTTTTCCATGTGATGCGGGAAGTGATGAAAGTATAAGAAGATGTTTAGAAAAGGTAAAGTCAGAGTATGGAAAAGTAGATGGAATTTTACATAGTATTGCTCATGCC
>CANQRI010000032.1 GCA_947626235.1 uncultured Clostridia bacterium
GACTTTTTCAACCCAATTAAAAAGCTGGTGCAAAACAACTTTATAGATGTTTCACCCCAACTATTGACATTGAGCCTTTTTGTTTATTGTGGTAGCGACGGTGGGATTCGAACCTACGACCTGCCGGGTATGAACCGGATGCTCTAGCCAACTGAGCTACGTCGCCATATGAAAATGACATATATTATTATAATCTCAAATCAGTAATTTGTCAATAGAAATATACAAAATATGTAGGCACAATTGCGTATATTGTTGCATTGTTGCCTACAATAATTGTACACTTGTTATCTTCCATCACGTTCGTTTGAACGGGCATGCTTTGCTTTATAATTATTAACTTTAGTTCCATCTATTCCAGGAACATCATATTTCAAATTATCAAGATCACTATTTCTACTTTTTTGTGATATTTTTTCTTGTTCATTTATACCTTTTAAAGATGCCAATAAAGCTTGCGCAGTTTTTATATCTTCAGTATTTTTATTTTTAGGATTATTTGCATAAGCTTCCAAACTATCTATTGATGGTTGATCACCACTTCCAAATAAGTTTTTAATTACACTTTTTAAATTTTCAATAGCAATTGAAAATCCCCTTCGAGAAGTGTTTTTTTGTGCTACTCTACTCATATCATTCATTCTTAACAATTGTTAAGAAATCCACCTCCTTTAAGGTAAACTATCATACATTATTATATTAACATAAATTCACAAAAAAAGCAATAGTTATAAGGAAATTTATGTCAAAAGCTTGAAAACGTAGTAAAAATGTGATAAAATATGAACATTGTAAAATACATTTTTACAACCTTACTTACACCAAGAGTGTAGGTTACAAACCATAAGGAGGTGAAAATAATGAACAAATACGAAAGTGTTATCATTATTAGTCCAAATGTTGATGAGGAAGGAATTAAGAAATTAATTTCAACTTTCACAGATATGATTAATAAAGATGGTAATTTAGAAAAAGTAGAGGAATTAGGCCTAAAGAAATTAGCTTATCAAATCGATAAAAACAAAGAAGCATTTTACGTAGTATTTTATTTTGAAGCTAATCCATCACTAATTGCCGAACTTGAAAGAAATTACAGAATTACAGATGAAGTTATAAAATTCATGACTGTAAAAGTAGAAAAATAAGTTTAAAACTTGTAAAAAAAAGGGCCTTTAAAATAGAAAGGTATGGTGTAATTTATGAATAAAGTAATATTAATGGGAAGATTAACTAGAGATCCAGAGGTTAGGTATACACAAACAAATAATACATTAGTAGCATCTTTTGCACTTGCAGTAAATAGAAGATTTGTTAGACAAGGAGAAGAAAGACAAGCAGACTTTATAAACGTAGTAGCATGGAGTAAATTAGGAGAATTTTGTAGTAAATATTTCAAAAAAGGTCAACAAGTAGGAGTAATAGGAAGAATTCAAACTAGAAATTGGGATGATGACCAAGGACAAAAGCATTACATAACAGAAGTTGTTGCAGAAGAAGCATATTTTGCAGATAGCAAAAAAGATGGAGATACATCTTCAACAAATTTTGATGCAACTTTTGGAGCAATGCCAGATACAGCAAACTCAAATTCTGATTTTGAAGTATCTTCAGGAGATGACCTACCATTTTAATTAGAATAGGGGGGATAAGAAATGGCAGATAAGAAAAATAAAAAAAATAATAGAAATAATAACAATAATAATGATGAGGATTTTAATCCAAGATTCAAAAAAGTAAGAAAAAAGGTTTGTCCTTTATGTGCAGATAAAGAGCTTGTATTAGACTATAAAAATGCAGATCAAATAAGAAAATTTGTTAACGATAAAGGAAAAATCTTACCAAGAAGAGCAACAGGAGCTTGTGCTAAACATCAAAGAGATATAACTATAGCAGTTAAAAGAGCAAGACAAATTGCAATACTTCCATATACTCAAGAATAATTATTGTAAATAAAATAGCTGTAAGTCAATAATTTTTAAGGCTTACAGCTATTTTTTACTTTTGAAAATAATGATTAAATAATGCAATTTTAATGCAACTAAAAAGATATAAGGAAAAATAATTAAAAAATATAATAGTATTGTTCATAAAGCAAATAAAAAATGATTATATTAATAATTGACATAACAAGTAAACAATGATATAATAACAAAGTAAACTTTTTAACAAAATCTTTAACATCTAATGGAGGTAGCAGTATGGATAATGTAACAGAACGGACAGAGAATTCGTTAAACACTTCTGTAGTCGTTCAAGCAGAAACAAAGAGCCCGTTAGAAAATGTGGTTCAGCTTAATCATCAGGCTGCGTTGGCAAGCTTTACTGAAGAAGAAAGAAAAGAAGTATTGGCACTTGCCGATAGCATTGATGTAATGAAAGTTGAGAATGTTATGAACTATGGTTCAGTGGCTCTGAAAAGAACTTTCGAGCAGTGCGAAAAGTTCCTTAAGGAGGAAAAGGGTTCTCATGCGGATCAGGAGGTTATTTCCCAGGTTGTAGAGTTGTCTAAAAAGGCATCAGACAGCTATGATGACTTTAACCTCGTACTCCAGGAGCCAGGTTTTTTACAAAAGCTGTTCCTTAAGGTCTTTAACCCTGGAAATAATTCCAGGACGGAAAAGATTCAGCATTCGGCAGTAACCTGCTACAAGCTGTTATCTGAACTTAAGAAGTCGTACGATGCGTGGTTAGTCATGCTTAAAGATGCAATGGGAGATATTGAGGCATCATTGGAAAGCGATTACAATTCAATCGGACTGCTAGAAAAGTACATTATAGCAGGAAGGATTGCAGAGGATCGCATAACAGGCGAGTTACAGGATATCCAGAAGCAGTATCAAGAAACAGGCCTGCAAAAGTATTCCTACTCGTATGAGTTACTTAAAGAGGGGTATGATATATTCTATAACAAGATGACCCAGCTTGACAGGTCGCGAGCGGCATACTATTTGAGTTTAGGCCAGCTTAAGCTCATTAAGCGTAGTAACAGGAATGCGCAGATTTCTATTCATACGCAGGCAGATAACAGTACGGCGCTTATTGCTCAACAGCTTAGAAATGCAATTTTGAACGAGAAAACGCGTGAAGTTGTGGAAGGCCAGAAGGCCATTGCTAGGCTCAATGATGAGCTCATCAAAGACATATCGCATAGCGTAGGTCTTACGGCCGAAGAAACAGAAAAGTTAATCTACACTAGCTTCTATAACATGGAAGCTGCCAAAGAGGCATACACATTTATTATTAACAGCTGTGATGAAATTAAAAAGATCACTGATGAAATGCGTAATGCCGGTCAGGGCGATATGGAGCAGATTGACAGTCTTATTAAGGAATTGGAGCCCTATGTTAAATCTATAGAAGCTCCGGAGGCTGATAATGCTTCTTCATCTGCAGGTACCTCAACATCTGTAAGTACAGAGTTAAAGTTTTAATGCATCTAAAATTGATGCAGTGTCCAGAAAAAAGTTATAAAAAACAAATAAACATTATGTTTATTCCAAAACAAACAAAAAATGGCGAATTTTTCTAATGAATTCGCCGTTTTTTGTTGAAATTTTGCCCTAAATATGATATTATGTATACGTTAATTATTTTTAATTAATAAAATAGAAAGGAGAATGGGAATTTATGATTATAACTTCTCAAGGATTTGGTCATTTTACACAAGGATTAAATAACCAGGATTTTGGAATGGAAATGAAGCGGATGATAATTGTCCTTGACGGATGTAGCGGAGCTAAATATTCTGAAATTGGAACAAGGTTATTTGCGCAACTGTTCTCTAGAAAGGAGGAAGCTGAAAACGTAGAAAAATTTGAAGATAATGTCAAAAGTGTTTTTGATGATTTAATCGAAATGATGAAAAAATATTATCCGACACAGGAAGAATTAGAGCAGGAATTCATTATGAATAATCTCTTGTTTACGATAATTGCTTGTTTTGAAACTGAAACACAATACATTGTAAAAATGTTTGGTGATGGGTATATCATTACACAAAATGTATATGACTGCATAAGTTATATGAAATTTTCGTATGGTAAGTACCCGCCCTATTTTGCCTACAAATATTGCAACGTAGAAAATTATAAGGATTATCAGTTTAAAACTTTTACCTTTGACAAAAAGGCATTTAAAAAAGTAGCTATTGCATCAGACGGCATTATGCCAATTGCTAAAGGTGAGGTAAGTGGGCTGGATAATTGCATTATTGATGGAAAAGTAGTTGTAGTAGAGATGGGTATTAAAAACCAAAGGCAAAGTTTTTATGATGATGTCACAATTGGAACATTTGGAGGTAAATTATAATGAGTATTTTTAAATTGAAAAATAAAAAGGATAACGACAAGGAACGGAAAAAGCAAGTAGAAAACAAAGAAATTTCCAAACCGGTTGGTTCAAGCCAGGTAATTTTACCCAAAAAGGAAAACAATTATCTGGGTACAAACCCAATGGAATCAATACCAGTAGATGTATATAAGTCACAAATACCTTATGCTTTCGACCAGGTTATATCTAAAGATCCAATACCGAAGTATAAGCGCTTGGTAGACAAGAAGCTTACAGTTGTATTAATAGAAAACACAGACGAAACTGTAAATATAAAAGACATCTTAATGAAAATCATAAAGAGTACAGTATTTTATGGTCTCATATGTGTTATAAAATATGGCAGGTATGTTGAACAAAGTAATATTATGGATATTATAAGCTTTGATGATAATAGTTTATTATCTGAAGATAACGAGCAAAACGCCATATGCTTATATGATGCACTTAAAGCATTAGAAGATTTGGTTAATAAAGAATATATGGTCATTCACGAAAAAGAATTTGAACGTGAAAGAATTAACCAAATTGAAATTATAGGTATTGGAACATGTAAGGATAATTGCTCTGTAGTTTCTAAAGAAGAGGGAATCGAAAGTTTTTGCAATGTTGCTAAAAAGCTTAATATCACAACGAAATACTTTTGTATTACGGAAGAAAGCTTTGTAAGTGCAGCAGAAATAGGCTTTCACTCAATAGGAGCTATAAGCAGAAATTATTAACAGATGGGAGTGATATATTTGAGTCTACTGCAGAAGTTATATAATTTCTTAATGAAACTTTTTTTAGTTCCAGAAAGGGAAGCACAACAGATTTCGCAAAATGATGATATAGAGCCTTTCCCTGAA
Organism: uncultured Clostridia bacterium; assembly: GCA_947626235.1. GTDB lineage: Bacteria > Bacillota > Clostridia > TANB77 > CAG-508 > UMGS1663. Next base: position 5,178 of record CANQRI010000032.1, read on the forward strand.
ACATATTCAGAAGAAGACAGTGAAACAACTGCAAGCCAAGAGGAGGAAAAAGTAAACGTTGCTAAAAGAACGTTAATGACAAGGCTTTACGTACTAGAACAGGAAATTACAATTTTTGAAAGTGATTTTCCGGAAGAATTTAAGGCTTATATGGACAAAATCGAACAGCTAAGGCAAACATATAATTCCAGTTTGGAAGAAATAAAAAAGCTTTTAACGTTTGAAATTGATCCAGAGCTGGATTCTAGTAAAATCAGTGAAGTACGGCTACTAGAAATAGAAGTAAGAGACTTTATTGATAAAGAGGTAAAGTTTAGCATCATTTGTAAACGTTTGCAACGCCTAATAACAAAACTGAATATTTTGTATAATGTTTCTATTTTTCATTTTAAGCAGGAGGAGAAGCAAAAAGTAATATCACAGCTCGAACATGCAGTAGAATCTGCAACAAAAGTTGCACGCGAATTTCAAGAGTGTGAGAATATTTTAAGAGATAATCAGCTCAAAGAAAGGGTCGTAGAACTTATATCGTATGCAGATTATGAAATCTTCAAAACAAACATAAGGAATTCTGGCAAAATGCCGAAGGAACTGGTTGGAAGTCTTGTAACGGTAGCTGAATTTAAACAGTTTGACTACGCAAGTGCTTTTATGGCATTTGTTAAAGACGAAATATCAGATTTAGGCGAATTGCTACCTTTAGTTAGTGATGAAGAATGCAAAAAGGTACTAAAAAGGAAGTTGCAAAATCTCCTTAACGAAGCCACGTATTCAAAATCAGTAAAAGACCAAATTGTGGATGCTGATTTTTGGAATAGCTTTTTAGATTTCGAGTCAAATTTGCTTGAAATACTTCAGGCTAGTGGGGTAGAAAAGGAAAAGGCAAAAGTAAGGCTTATTATTAGAATGAATATAAGTGTAGACGAAAATGAAGTATTACTTTTACCAATTACAAATGCATACTTATCCTTAACTAGTATCTATAGCAAAGTGCATAGTAAAAAGGTATTACTGCTCATTAAGTTACTAAAAAATGTGTCAAAAGAAATAACGTATAAGGAAATATACTTCTTGTTACTAATATTTGACTTAATTTACGAAATTCAAACTGTTCCCAATGAACTAGCCAAATATGTAGAAAAATATATGAAGAAGTATCCTTACGACAATGCTACCATTAATGCAAGGAAAAGGAGTGTAATAAATTCTCCTAACAAGGAATATGTAGTTGCATTCAAATTGAATAGCAATGAAGAAAATTTGCTTACTGAACTTGCAAATTTAAATATTGATTTTCAAGTAGTAGGCAATATGGTACTTGTAAATTCCTTCTATTTCAATGGGCTAAACAATGTACTTGGCAGTTTGCAAAAATATGTGGAAAACTAAAAAAAAGCAAAATTGTGGAGGTATAATATGGCAAACGTTTATGATTTTTCATCAGACAAAATTGATATTTATCTGTTCCTTGTTGATGCTTCAGGTTCAATGGAATCTGATAGTGGAAAAGTAATAGAAGGCTTAAAGTTGTACAAAAAGAGCTTTGAGAATTTTCCGGAGTCCAATTCCATTGCCGTGTCGTTATGCAAATTTAATGATGATATTTATTACGGTGATTTTAGGAAAGTGCAAGATTTTTCAACTAACTACTGGACAGGAGGTGCAACAACAATTTATTACTCTATTGGCAAAGCAGCCCAGTATCTTAAAAGATACATAAAGGAAGTCACGGAGCGCACAGGTTGTATTCCGCGGGCAACAATGTTAGTTTTATCAGATGGCCTTTCCTGTTCTGACAGAGAAACGGAATCTTTTGCACAAAGTGCAATACAAGACTTGAATCTTGCAGGAATTACAACAGTATTTGTTGCATTTGGCGATGCAATTACTTCGCAGTTCGGAAAACGGTTGGGCTTCGTGTCTACAATTGATGTACAGAACAGGGACACACTTGTTAACTTCCTGGGAGTTGAGCTTTCCAAGTCTTGCAAAGAGCAGTCACAGAGCTTAAAGGCTTTAGGAGCAAACTTCTTTAGTCACGCTGTAGATGAAAGCAACTCTGATAAGTACTCCAACACTACGGCGCAAGCTTTGGAAGATGATTCGTGGATTAACGATATCTAATGGAAAAATTCAAAAACGAATGTAACTTGTTAACAATGACAACTGTGGGGGAATATTCTTTACATTCCCCCACATTTAGGCGAAAAGAGGTAGATAATGTTTAATACAGTAAGAAATACATATGCTTACTTGTATTTGAATTTTGCAAAGCTATTATATGCTAGCGCCTATGACATTAACGAAGACGAGGAATTGTATGGTGGCGAAGATGAAATAATAGTTTTGGTGAAAAATGAAGATATTAGTAAGCGGTTATATAACATTATAACTTCTTTGGCAAAAGGGGAAGAAACAATATCAACTAAAAATGTTACCCTCAAAGTCAAAAAGTACTATACCAATGATACCAATGGAATATGGCTTTTTGTTATATCATATAGCAAACGCGAAAATGCAGAAGAATTAGATAAGCGAAAATTAGAAAGTCTAAAAGAATTTGTAGCTTTTGTAGATTCTATGCATAGTAAAGGTTATGTGATTGATAAGGACAGGTTTGATAATGAAAAATGCAGTAGTATATCTAATTTGTTATCATTCTTTGTACCAAAGAGCCAAAGTGCAGATGAAGGAGAGCGAGCTTTAACAGATGTAGCAAAAGAGCAGGAACTTGAAAAAATTTCGAAAGGGTGTGTTATTCAGCATATACATTATGCATGTACTGATGGAGGTAACCTAGACAGCTTTTATAAAAAAGTTGTTGAGGAAGATGTAATTAGCAGTACAACTGTGTTCCCATATTTGCTTCCAATAATGAAAATGTGTTACAACTATTATGCTACAGGAGAAGTTCCAAGTGATATATATGACATACTTCAAAGGGAAACTTTTGAATTAGGTTTTACAGATGTAAATGTGTATCACAGCTATCTAGTAGCAAATAAGGAAGCTTTAAACTCAAAGCTTAAAGAAACAGAGGTAAATAATGAATACAGCGTATATGAAGGCAATGTAAAAGTATACAATAATATCTCACAGGGATTTGCTGATTTCATCAAAATCCAAGCAAAATCCAAACAAAATCTTTGCCTAGAAAAAATTGAAAGCATTATTATAAATTTTCAAGGTGAAGTCATAGGCTATAAGTTTTCTATAAGTAACATAAATTATACTTTTAAGATAAATGTTGCTGATAGTAGCTGTATGGAAACACATATAATGTATATCGCCTTTAAAATCAACGAGCTAATCAACAATATGTTTAACTCTAATGAAATAAAGGAGGTAGTAAAATCTACTGAAGGTAATAACTTTAATTTAGAGGATGTAATTGTTAAAAAAGATTCAGTTTGGACAAATGATATCCGAATCAAAGGCATAAAAGAATTGTTTGATTTTGTAAGTACACCTGAAGAAGTATTAAGAAAGCAAGAATTAGAACTGTTTTTTAAGTTGTATATTGCATATCTTGAGAACAAGTATGGAGAGCTTACAGATGAAAAGCAATTTTTTAGCAAAGACGAGGTTAAATACATAAGTCCAGCTGTAGCGAAAAATTTGGTTAATTATGCTTTAAGAAGACCCATGGATTACAATTTAGCCACAAAAGCTTTGACCGACTATTTAGACATTGTGATTGGACAGCACCGTTATGATAGTTTATACTCTTTTAGGTTTTTATTTGACTATGAGGTAGAAGCGCAATACGGTGTAAAAATCAAGGAAGAAGCGGAAAAGCAGTTATCTGATGGCAGAAAAATAGTAATTTTTGGGCAAAGTATGAAGTATTCTGAAGTAATGGAATTGCAAAACAAAAGGAGGAAAAAGGTAAAACAATTAATTTGGTCTATAGAAGACACAAACCTAATTGAAATATCAAATGTAATTTGTACAAAGAAAATAGATTCGACTGGTATGTACGAAGCTATTGGCTATGTAACAGAACCTGTCAAAGGGCATAGGCTTACAGACAAGTATTTATTAAGTCTAAATAACAAAGAATTGCTAGAAATTATGGCAAAAATTTTAAGAAAATTCGACAGTTATTTTATTCCAGGGAAATACATATATGTAGATCGTGGCGATTACTATGTGGACATGATGAGAAAAAACTTTGAAATAAAACAGCGCCCACGGTATACTACAAAATCTTATCTGGAAGAAGTAAGCTTACGCCTTATATCTAAAGGGTATAACAAAAATGCATTTGAAGGTATAGATTGGGAAAGTAAAGAGTCAATTTATTCTTATAGCCTGTTTCATGCTTATTGCAAAGAACACGGCATATATTATGATGGTTCAAAAAAATTGTGTCCGGTTTGTAGTAAAACAAAATATTTTGTTGAAGAGGATTACAAACAACAGTCAGAGAAAATTTTCGAAGACATGTATGCTGACCATTATAGCCTTACAGACCAATATAACCTTAAAGTGTATAAAATTGTAAACACAGCAGAGCTAGAAAAAAACGTAACTGCAATAGTGGAAGGTGAAGCAAAATATTACCAACAATTGCAAGATTGCTTCATTCCTTATAAAAAAGCAATAAATGAAAATGGCGAATTTATAGGGTATATCTACAAAGCAGAAAGGTTTAGTAGTAGCAAAAAGTTTACAAAAATAGTTCCAGAAACAGCAATGGGAGATAGAGGAATATGTGAAAATATCATGGACCTTGAAGCGATGTCCAATCTACCTAGAATAATGAGTCTTATAAGGCTATTAACCCAAGTTGATGAGGCGACGGCAAATGGGTATAGTTTTATACTAAATCCATTTGGAGATGTGTTTTTAAATAAAGCACATAAGAAGCAGGTACAGATATTAAATATCGACTTCTTAAAGCCAAAAAGTATCATTGAACTGGGTAAAAGCGCCAAAAGATTGACCTGTGATTACGTTCGAAAAGTTATTTTTTCAGATCCTACAATTGAAATTAAGTTGCCTATCATTTTAAATTTTGATTCTTTACTGGAAATATTGCAGGAAGAAGCAAAAGATATGACGAAATATTGTGCAGTTCATAAAATGTATTACAAGAACAGTTATATGTTTTGTCCAAAATGTGTAGGCAAGGAACAATTTGGAAACATGGATTTAGAAGAAGTAAACGAAAACTCAATTATTAGGCAGGAGAGTGAAAACGAAGGTGGAGAGGCATTTATCTACCCATACAACGAAAAACAAGTAGCCAAAGTTTTTAAATTAGACAAAATAAACTATAACTTAAAAATGTCAGTTATTTCTCTAGTTTTAAAGAAAAAACAAGTATTGGAGGAGATAAACAATAAAAATTACAAGTACAAGTATATTATTCCTCAAAAGCTTTTAGTAGGAAGAAAGTCACATCAAGTTTTTGGTTACGTTATGGATAGAGTAAATGGAAGTCCAATTTCTGTGTTAAGGGATAAAGTGCAAATTGAAAAATTGGGATTCAAGAGGAAAGATGTTTTAGAAATCCTAATAACAATAGGACAGGGCATTGAAACATTACATGCCAACAACATCTACATCGGTGATTTAAATGGCCGAAACATTCTTTTTGATACCAATAAAAACGTTTACTTCTTAGACTTTGATGGAATGGGAGTTGATAATATAGCTCCAGAGTTTTGTACAGATGGGTATATAGATCCTAATTCTAAAAAAGCTCAAAACATTACCATGAAAGATGATTGGTATTCGTTTGCAATCCAAGCATTTTATTACTTAACATTTACACATCCATTTAACGGTATTTATACGGTTGAAGAAAATGGAAAAACAGTTGCATTGGACATTCCGCAAAAGATGGAAAGGGGCATTTCGCTTCTTGGATATCATGGAATGAAAATACCTGCAATAGCAGAACCTTGGGATTGGATGGACGAAATGCTAAAAAATACCTTTTTGGAAATTTTCGAAGGTAATAGCAGAATAAGCATAGTGCCTTACCTCATAGATCAGTACGATATACTGTATAATGGTGGAAAGGCTCGTAGTAAAAGCATTTTAAAGCCCAGTAACCAAAGCATACGTATCAATTCCAAGTTCATTGCAACAAAAGTTATGCCCTTCGGAGAAAACGTAGGAAGGATTATTAATCATTATTCTGCAATATGTAAGGAGAAAGATGAATACTATGTCAAGTTGTTATTACATGATGGCAAACAGGTTCATGTAAAGCTTAATGCTGATAAATGTTTACAAATAATTGACACATTATTGTCAGATGATGAGAAAATCTTTTTCGTTGTGTATGCAAAAGGGGTATTAGCCATAGATTTAAATACGATGACGCAAATCTATGAAGACCAAATAAATGGTTTTAAATGCGTAGTTGTAAATGGCCGAACTTTGTATTATGCAGAAGAGTCAAACGAAGGGAATGTTATCGTTAAGTGTGATTTTTCATCTGGAGGTGAAATAAGCAAGAAGAAAATTAAATTTCTACCAAAACAGCAAACAAACTATTTCTACGTTCAGTCAAACTCTAAATTTGTACTGGTTAAGTATGCTAGTAGCAATGTAGACGAAATATATTGCAATAGCCAAAAGCTTTGTGATATAAGTCACAAGTTACCTTATGTATACTACAACATCATTTATGATAGTTACACAAAAATGTGGCTTGTAATAAATCATGAAGGAAATGGTGTAATTATACAAGCAACTGACGGTACATATAAGAGAATTAGTAAAAACAATGTTAAGAGTGTTAGCGGAATTTGCTTCACTAAAGGGATAATTTACATTCCTGCTTACGATAAGTTATATATAATTAACGTAAACGATGTGAAAAAATCCCAAGAAGAAACTATTGTGTTAGATGACCAGGCAACTATTAAGGAGCTGGAGTGTAAGTCAATTATTACTTCAGATTCGAAGTTGTACAACATTAACACTGAAGGTTTTAGTGTTATAACACAAAATACTCTTTACGAAATTCGTAGAGGGTAAAAAATGGGGACCTAAAATAGGAACTCAAAAAGTAATGAGAGGGTACCTGAAATAGGTAACCAAAAATAAAAAAGCGGGAACCTAAAAGGAGACCAAAGTGAAAAGGCGGGGGCTTAATAGCTCTCGCTTTTAGCTTGTAGAAATATATAATTTGCCTTTTTATATAAAATTTCTTTTTAACAAAAAGTTTAAAATACCTACATTTGTAAATAATATAAAAAAATATGTAGGAGGAAAACCGTGAAAATAGGAATTGCTTTATCAGGTGGAGGAATAAGAGGAATAGCGCATGCAGGAGTATTAAAAGCATTAGAAGATAATAATATAAAAATAGATATAATAGGCGGAACAAGTTGTGGAGGAATTGTAGCATCATTATATGCAATGGGGTACAAGCCATATTACATATATGAATTATTCAAAAAATATGCAAAACAAATAGCAGGTATAAATACCAACCCAATAATACTAGGAATAAAAAGCATTTTTTTCAAAAATCAGCAAAAAGGATTATGCACAGGAGAAAATATAGAAAATATATTTAATGAAACAGCATATAAAATGAATATAAAAACAATAAAAGACATAAAAATGCCATTAGTTATACCTGCTGTAGATATAATAAACTCTAAAGAATATGTTTTTACAAATAATATTCCAGAAAATAAAAACCATAATATATCCAAAGAACAATATATAACAGATGTAACAATAGGAAAAGCAGTTAGAGCAAGTAGTTGCTTTCCAGCAGTATTTAGTCCGTGCAATATAAATAAGCATGCATTTATGGATGGAGGAATGTTAGACAATGTTCCAGTAAATGAAGTAAAAAAGCAAGGTGCAGACAAAGTAATAGCAGTAAAATTTAATGCAGATCCAATAGACAAAACAAGCAATATAATGGATATAATAATGAAAACAATAGATATAATGGGAAGTAAAATATCGGAAGAAAGTTTAGAAATGAGTAATATTACACTAAACGTGTACACAGACAAAGTGGGTTTGTTAGACTTTAAAAAATTAGATAGTTGCTATAAATATGGGTACGAATGTGTTATGCAAAATATAGACAAAATAAAGGAAGTTGTGTTATAATATTCAGAGTAAAAAAGAAGGGGTAAAAAATGTTAGAAATAATACAAGAAACATTAATAGATGGTGTAAAATTATTACCATTTTTATTTATAGCATATTTAATAATGGAATATATAGAACACAAAACTAGTGAAAAAACTAAAAAACTAATAAAAAAATCTGGTAAATATGGCCCTTTATTAGGTGGCATATTAGGAATATTCCCTCAATGTGGTTTTTCAGCAGTAGCGGCAAACTTATATGCAGGAAGAATCATATCAATGGGAACACTAATAGCAATATTTTTATCAACATCAGACGAAATGTTACCAGTATTAATATCAGAAAGAGCGCCATGGCAAACAATATTACTAACATTATCAATAAAATTAATAGTAGGTATTATAGCAGGCTTTGCAATAGACCTTATAATAAACATATATAGAAAATCGAAGAAAATAAAAAGTGAAGAAGAAAATATTGCAGAAATATGTGAGCATGACCATTGCAACTGTGAAAAAGGCGGAGTAGTAAAATCTGCAATAAAGCACACTATCAGCATATTCATATTCATTATAATAATTACATTTTTATTAAACACAGCAATACATTACATAGGAGAAGAAAACATATCTAATTTAGCATTAAACATACCTGTAGTTGGAAAGCTAGTAGCAGGCTTAATTGGTTTAATACCAAATTGTGCAGGTTCAGTTATATTAACACAACTATATCTTCAAAATATCATATCATTAGGCTCAATAATATGTGGCCTTCTAGTTGGTTCAGGAATAGGCATATTAATTCTATTTAGAGTAAATAAACATTTAAAAGAAAACTTAAAGATAGTATCTATTTTATATGTAATAGGTGTTATATCAGGAATTGTAATTGATTTGATTTAATAAAGGGGACGGTTCTAAAATTCCGGAATTTAGGGACAGACGATGATACTCAAAAGCCGAGTATCAATGTCTGTTTTTTTATGTGATATAAAATATACCGAAAAATGATGGTCAAGTGAAAAGTTAAATGCAATTTTGTAATGTAAATGCAACTTGCCGAAAAATGGCAAAATTTGACGGAAAGTTTTTGTTGACATAAGTATAAAAACGTGGTATAACTTTTAATACAAAATCTATAAAAAATGATTTTAAAATGTCAGAGTTTATAAGATTAAATATTAAGAAATTAAATTTTAAATCAATATTTTTAAAAATCAAAAATAATTTTAAAACAAGTTAAGAATTAAAATTGCTTAAAATCAAAATTTCAAGAAATCTATGAGTCTAAAAAAATCCAAAAAATGGAGAAAAGTGAAGAAAAAAAGAGGTGATAAATGCTTATAATATAATAAACCAATAAATCAAACTTGATAAAAACAAGGAAATAAACTAAAATGGAAGGAGAATGTAAAAATGGTGCAAAATGTACATGACAAAACTTATAGGCTTTTATTAAGCAATAAAGGAGAAGTATTGGAAATACTTCAAAAAATTATTCCGATAGGAAAAAAACTATCCAATGTAGAAATAGAAAAGTGTAATACAAAATTTGTAACAGAGAATTATGAATATCGAGAGGCAGATATAGTATATAGAATAAAAAATACAAATGTCTATATATTAATAGAACATCAATCAACGATAAATAATGAAATGTTATGCAGAACCAAAGAATATTGTGAAAGAATAATAACAGATACAAGAGATAATAAAGATGGAAAAACAAAGTTATCTATAGTAATACCAATAGTGCTATATACAGGG
>CANQRI010000033.1 GCA_947626235.1 uncultured Clostridia bacterium
AAGGTGAACGAGAAGAAGTGGAAATGTGAGGTCACTGGAGAAGCGATAAATATCTCTGAATGCCGTGATTGCCATACACGGAGCTGTCAGGTAAATACAGGCTTTTCCGATGGGCCGGAATTACTCAAAGAGGAAGACGTAAAAGAAACTTTGGAAAAGTAACCTAGTGCATGCAAAAATGAGAATGATATAATATTTATATCATTCTCATTTTTTGTGCATTTAACATAAAAAAAATATAATGCATATAATAAAATAGATAGAGTTTTATACAAGCCTATCTATAAAAATATTTTGTTATTACATGGGAAGGAGGTAATATAATGAGAAATATTAAAAATATTATAATAAGTGCGTTGTTAGTTGTGATATTGATAATGTCAGTAGGTTATTCAGCATTTGCTACTCAATTAACACTAAACGGAACAGCACAGATTATAGGAGAATGGAATGTAAAAATAACTGGTATTGAAACAATGGATATAAGCGAAGGCTGTGATGCAGGACCGTTACAGTTCACAAATACAACAGTTACTTTTAATGCAAAGCTAAAAAAGCCTGGTGATGTAATTACCTATGTAATAACAATCGAGAATGCTGGAACTATTGATGCTACTTTGGAAAATGTAATAATTGCTTCAGATGAGGAAAATGGTTCTCCTGCAATTACTTATAAAACTACAGGATTAGCAAGTTCATTACTTGCAGGTGGAAAAACATCATTTACAGTAACTATTAAATATGATCCAAATTGTACAGAAGTTCCAGAGGTAAAAGAAAAAACAATTACAGGTATCATAGAATATGTACAAGCAAAATAAAACAAGGTGATATTATGAAATATGTAAAAGATAAAGAATTATTGATTATAATAACTATTTATATATTTATAACAATAAATTTAATAACAAAAGACATGGCCTTATATATGAATGTAATTAATCCTATGTTTTGGGGAACTATTTTAATTTATCTAATATGGAATATAAAAAAATATTATATTAGATTTAATATAAATAAAAGATATTTTATAGCCATTTTCATAATTTCATGTGTTTATGTAGTTTCATACTTTTATATTGGATTTATATTAGGCTTTTCAAAAAGCCCATATAATCACGATATATTGTCAATATTAAAAAATATAATAACAAGATTATTACCAATTATTAGTATTGAAATTACAAGAGCTGTTATAGTAACTAGAAATAAAAATAATAAATTAGTATTAGTAATTACTACTATATTATTGATATTAGCTGAAATTAACTATAGTGCTTTAATAATGAATAGGCAAGAAGTGTTTCAATATATCTTTAGTGATGTTGCAGGCATAGTATCAGTGGGCATTTTAAGCACATATTTAACTTTAAAAGGTTCATATTTGTTACCAGTAATATATAGGTTATTCAATAAAGTAGTTATACTAATATTGCCAATATTACCAAATATCAATTGGTTTATATCTGGAGCAATAAATGTAATATCTCCCATAGTAGTATATATATTATTTAAATATGAATTAATTAAAGAAAATAAAGATATGAGGAAACAAAAAGAAAATTTAAAATCAAAAATTAGTTATACTTTAGCAATTAGTTTTTCTATAACATTAATTTGTTTTATGCTAGGAATATTTAAACATGAACCAATAGCCATACTTTCAAATAGTATGGCTCCAACATTTAATAGAGGAGATATTGTAATTTTTAAAAAGCTAGAGGAAGAACAGTTAAAAGAAATTTCAATAGGAACAATTATTGTTTATACTATTGGAGACCAAAACATAGCCCATAGAATTGTTGATGTAAAAAAAGAAAATGGTACAGTATTATATAAAACTAAAGGCGACTCTAATAATATAGCAGATATGGAGCAAGTGCAAATAAATCAAATTAAAGGAGTGTATGCATTTCATATTAAGTATATAGGCTTTCCATCAGTTTTTTTATATGATTTCTTTAACCATAAAGAAGCGGAAGTTGAAATTAAATAAAGCACACATTAGTTTAAGAAAATTAGAAAAGTTCAAAAACTATATATGAGCAGTAAAGCAAGGCAAGGAGGCAATGAATTTATTATGGTAAGAAGTGTAAAAATAGAACAAAATAAGATTAATAATATTGTTATTATAATTATATTTGTATTAGCAGTTATTTTTATAAATTTAGGTGCAAATTTTAAGGAAAATATAATACCTGCATACAGTTATAAGGCACAAAAAAGTGATAATTATGAAATCATTTTAAAACCAAATAATTTTTATCAAACAGAAACACTTCCATCAGGGGGTTATTATGCATCAAATTCAATTAAGACAATAGCAATGAATTTAAAATACAATTTCAAAGGAAATGCAAAAGCAAATATAAAGTACAATTATAATGTTAATGCTAATTTAATTGGAACAGTAGAGGGAAGCAATAACCAAGATAAAGAAGTGTGGAATGTAAGCAATGTTGTTATTGAAAATGGTAGTGAACAAACAGATATAAACGAGTTTGCTGTTAATGAAAAAGTTAATATTGACTATGAAGAATATAATAATTTAGTACGTTCATATGAAAGAACGTATGGAATTACAATTAATGCAGTTTTAAAAGTGAAATTAAATATTTCATATAACATTAATAATTTAGGAATAGAAAACGACTGTATTCAAATGGATATACCAATAACTAATACTGTAACTGAAGTTAAGCAAAACTATGAAGCGGAAACGGTTAAAGATATTAACCCAACTGTAGAAAATCTACAAACTGGTAAAATTATTTTTTATGTAATTGCTACAATACTTGTTATAACAGATATAGTGCTAATTTTATTAAGATTATATAAAAATAAAAAATTAATAACACCTGAAAGAATGTATAATAAAAATATTAATCATATTTTTAAGTATTATAGAGATTTAATTGTAACAGTATCTAATGAACCAAATTTACAAGATTTAAAAGTTATGAATGTTGCAATTATAGAGGATTTAATTGATGTGGCAGAACAAAATAAAAGTAGTATTATTCATTATGAGGTAATTCAAAATGAAAAAAGTAAATTTTATGTTATTGTTGGAAAATATGTGTATGTTTATACAGTAACTGCTAATAAGCTAGAATAGTGCTATTAATAGTAAAGCAAAATATTAATATATTATTTATTTAGTAACATTTTGTGGGGACCAGCAAATTATAGATTGTTAACAAATTTTATATTTATAAAATTTGTTATACAAGCTATTATGCAGCTGGGAGTTACTAAATAAATAATATATCAATATTTTGCCTCAAATTATATCCACTCATGATATTTGCGTATATAAATCTTTTTAGCAATTAATGCAACAAAACAATATAAAATAGGAACAAGAATAATTACTGGCAAATATTCAAAAGGAATAGGTACAAGACCTATTAAGTTTCCAAGGAATGTGAAAGGAATAACAACACCAACAACAGCTAATAAAATTGAAGAAAAATATACTAGTTTGTGAGCGTTGCTCTGCACAAATGGAATTTTTGCAGTTCTAATAATATGCATTCCAAGTAAGTTTGATACTATGCTATATGAAAACCATATAGTTTGGAAAGTAGCTGCATCTTGTAATTTAAAAACAAGTAATAAAATTGCAAACACAATAATATCAAAAGCAGAGCTTAAAGGTCCCATAAATAGCATAAAGTTTTTTAAACTTTTTATATTAAATTTACGAGGTTCTTTTAAATAATCTTCATCAACATTATCAAAAGGAAGTGTAAGTTGACCAAAATCATAAAGAAGACCTTCTACTAATAGTTGAATTGGCGTTTCTGGCAAAAATGGTAAAAGTACACTTGCAATAATAACAGAAACAACTTCTCCAAAGTTAAAGCTTGTTGAAAGTTTTATATATTTCATTAAATTGGCAAAAGTTTTTCTACCGTTCAGTTACACCATCTAACAAAACATGTAAATCTTTTTCAAGTAAAATTATATCAGCAGATTCTTTCGCAATGTCAACAGCAGTATCAACAGAAATACCAACATCTGAATTTATTAAAGAAGGGGCATCATTAATACCATCACCCATATATCCTACTACATTATTACTTTCATGTAAAAGTCTAACAATTCTTGCTTTTTGAATAGGGGAAAGTTTTACAAATATGTTGTTGTTTTTTAATAAACGAAGTACGCCACTATCTGAAAGTCTTTCAATTTGGCTACCTTCAATAATATCTTTTGAATTTATACCAACTTTTTTACAAATACATTTTGTAACTTCTAAATTATCACCAGTTAAAACTATAACACGAATACCAGAATTGTTTAACCTTTCTATAGCAGATTTTGCACTTTCCTTTGGTGGGTCTAAAAAGCCAATGAATCCTAAAAGAACCATATTTTTTTCGTCATTTACACTAAAATCAGAAATGTTTGCAATATCATTCTTTTGGCAAACTGCAATAACTCTTAAGCCATCTTTATTAAGATTTTTTGAAATTTTTCTTATATTGTCTTTAATTTCTTTAGTAATAGGAGATGTTTTGCCTTTATAATCAACCATAGTACAAATGTTAAGTATTTCTTCAACTGCACCTTTTGTAATTAATTGCTTTTTAGTTCCATCTGTAACAACAACAGATAAACGTCTACGAGAAAAATCAAAAGGAATTTCATCAACTAATTTATATTTATCTATATATTCACCCATATTGTTTTCTAAAGCTCTAGCCACTACAGCTTCATCAATATTACCTCTTAATCCAGTTTGAAAATATGAATTTAAAAATGCATGCTTTAAAATACGAAAATCCTCATCGCCGTTTATATCTAAATACTTTTCTAAAACTATTTTATCTTCTGTAAGTGTTCCTGTTTTGTCTGTACATAAAATATTGATAGCACCAAAACTTTGAATGGCATCTAATTTTTTTACAATAGTTTTCTTTTTAGACATTCTAACAGCGCCTTTTGAAAGGCTTGAAGAAAGTATAACAGGAAGAAGAAGAGGAGTAATACATATTGCTATTGCTACTGCAAAAGTAAATGCTGTAACTGTGCTATGTTTAGCTACATTTAAAACGAAAACTATTGGTATAAGTACAATCATAAAACGTATTAACAATTTACTAATATTTTCAATGCCAGATTGAAAAGCGGATTTAGGCTTGTCGTTTGAAATTGTATGAGCAACTTTACCAAAGTAAGTGTTATCTGCGGTTTTAATAACAACACATTTGGCACTTCCACTTATAACATTTGTACCCATAAAGCAAATATTATTTAAGTCTGATATACTATTTAAATCAGTGGTATCAAGTTCCACACTTTTTTTTACTGCATCAGATTCACCAGTTAAGGAAGACTGACCAACATATAAATCTTTAGATTCTAATACACGAAGGTCTGCAGGTATTAAGCTTCCGGCAGATAAAATAACAATGTCTCCTAAAACAACTTGATTAATAGGAATTTGAACTTTTTTACCATCTCTTATTACTGTAGTTGTAGTTGCAACCAGTTCTTTAAGTTTTTGAGCAGCTTTGTTTGAATGGTATTCCTCAAAAAATTCCAAAAGAGTACTAGAAATTACTAAAATTGCAATTACAATAATATTTGCATAGCTTGGAACTTCAGCAAGGTAAACATCTGTATAAAATAAAATACATGCAATGCCAAGTAATATGCTATTAAAGGGACTAAAAAGACTACTTAAAAAATAGTTGTACCATTTTTTAGGTCTAGCTTGTTTTACCTCATTTGGACCATATTTATTTATACGATTTATAGCTTCATTTGTAGTTAGGCCATTTTCATTTGCATTAAAAAATTTTAAAAATTCATCTTTATTTAAAGAACTCTGTTTTCCATACAATTTTTGAACATTCACTTCTTCTTTTATATTTGCCACATAAATCAACTCCATTTCAATTATATAAATTATACCACTAAAATTAAAAAGTTAAGCATATTATTAAAAGTTTTATTTAAATATATTTTTATGTAAAATATTTCATAAATAAATAGACAATTTAATCAGTTAATGATATACTTATAAACGAAAAATGAATGAGAAAAACACAAAAAAGGAGTAAAGTAAATATGAAAAAAATAACTATAATAATACCAGCATATAATGAAGAAGAATCATTACCACTTTTATACGAAAGATTAGAAAAATTAATGAATGAAATAAAAAACTACGAAATAGAAATTTTATTTATCAATGATGGAAGCAAAGATAAAACAATAAAAATAATAAAGGAATTAAGGCAAAAAGATAAAAGAATTTCATATGTGGACTTTTCAAGAAATTTTGGAAAGGAAATTGCAATGCTTGCAGGTTTAGATTATGCAACAGGTGATGCTGTTATATTTATGGATGCAGATTTACAAGATCCACCAGAATTAATACCAGAGTTAATTAAATATTGGGAACAGGGTTATGATGATGTATATGCAAGAAGAAGTAGCAGAAAAGGAGAAACATGGCTTAAAAAGTTCACTTCAAAAATGTATTATAGGGTATTACAAAGTCTAACTAGGGTAGAAATTCAAAAAGACACAGGTGATTTTAGGCTATTAGATAGAAGATGTGTAAATGCGTTGAAAAAATTAAGAGAATCTCAAAGATGCTCAAAGAGTATGTTTAGTTGGATAGGCTATAAGAAAAAAGAAGTTATGTATGAAAGGGATCCTCGTATAGCAGGAAAAACTAAATGGAATTATAGAAAATTGATAGATTTAGCAATAGATGGAATAACATCATTTACAACATCACCACTTCGTATCTCTACATATTTAAGCATACCAACATTTTTAGCATTATTTGTTTACTTTATATATGTAATAGTAAAATGTTGTGTTTTAAATGTAGCAATACAAGCATATCAAGCAATAATACTATTGATATTATTCTTTGCAGGAGTACAAATATTATTATTTGGAATTGTGGGAGAATATTTAGGTAGAATATTTAATGAAACTAAAAATAGACCATTATATTTTGTAAATGAGTACAACGATGTAAAAGAAATGAATGAGTAAGAAGATAAATGTACGTTGAAGGGAATGGTATAAAAAATGGATTTTGAAGATAATAGAACGATAAGTCCAGAATTAGAAGATATTCAAGAAGAAAGGCTAGAAAACACATTAAGGCCTAAAGTATTAGATGAATACATTGGGCAAGAAAAAGTAAAACAAAATATGAAAATATACATAGAGGCTGCCAAAAAAAGAGGAGAGCCTCTTGACCATGTTTTATTATATGGACCTCCAGGGCTTGGAAAAACTACACTTGCAAATATTATTTCTAATGAAATGAATTCAAACATAAAAATAACATCAGGTCCAGCCATTGAAAAGCCAGGCGATTTAGCAGCACTTCTTACAAATTTGGCAGAGTTTGATGTGCTATTTATAGATGAAATTCATAGATTAAATAAAAGTGTAGAGGAAATTTTATACCCTGCATTAGAAGACTACACATTAGACATAATGATAGGTAAAGGTCCAAGTGCAAGGTCTATAAGGTTAGATTTACCTAAATTTACATTAATTGGTGCCACAACAAGAGCAGGAGCCCTAACTACTCCATTAAGAGATAGGTTTGGAATAGTGCATCGTTTAGAATTATATTCTACAGAAGAATTGGCAACAATAGTAAAAAGGTCAGCTAAAATATTAGAAATAGATATAGATGAAGAATCTAGTAAAGAAATAGCAAGACGTTCAAGAGGAACCCCTAGAATAGCCAATAGGTTATTGAAAAGAGTAAGAGATTATGCGTCAGTATTAGGCGATGGAAAAATAAATTTAAAAATAACAAAAGTAGCTTTAAATAGGCTAGAAATAGATGAAATGGGACTAGACGAAATAGATAGAAGAATACTAGAAATTATGATAATAAAATATGGGGGAAGAGCAGTAGGACTAGAAACAATAGCAGTAACAATAGGTGAAGAAGTAGATACCATAGAAGACGTATATGAGCCATATTTAATACAAATTGGTTTTATTGCAAGAACACCAAAGGGGAGAATTCCACTTCCACCTGCTTATGCTCATATTGGTGTAGAATATACTGAACAATAAATATATGAAAGGATAAGTGTTAATGGAGAAAATAGCAGTTTTAATTCCATGTTACAACGAAGAAAAAACTATTGAAAAGGTTATAAAAGATTTTCGAAAACAATTACCTAAAGCGGAAATATATGTTTATAACAATAATTCAAAAGATAATTCTTATGAGCTTGCTAAAAGTGCAGGTGCAATAGTCAGAAATGAATATAAACAGGGCAAAGGCAATGTTGTAAGAAGCATGTTTGAACAAATAGATGCAGATATATATGTGCTAGTAGATGGAGATGATACTTACCCTGCTGAAAGTGTAAATGACTTAATTAATGCAGTAAGAAACGGAGCAGATATGGCAGTAGGAGATAGACTTTCAAATGGTACTTACTTAAAAGAAAATAAAAGGAGATTTCATAATTTAGGAAATGCTTTAGTACGAAATACAATTAACTTTTTATTTAAAGTAAATTTAAAAGATATTATGAGTGGGTACAGGGCATATAACAAAAAGTTTGTAAAAAATTTTCCAATTTTAACTAAAAAGTTTGAAATAGAAACAGAAATGACAATACATGCATTAGATAAGAATTTTAAAATTGTAGAAATACCAATAGATTATAGAGATAGACCACAAGGAAGTGTTTCTAAACTAAATACAATATCAGATGGAGTAAAAGTAATAAAAACTATAGGAACAATGTTTAAAGATTACAAGCCATTAAAATTCTTTTCAATTATAGCATTAATATTGTTATTATTAGGTTTTATTATTGGAACGCCAGTTATTGTAGAGTTTGCACAAACACATTATGTATCCAAGGTGCCATCAGCAATTTTAGCAACAGGCCTAGTTATGATTGCTTTTATAATAGAGCAATGTGGAATTATTTTACACACAACAGTTAAGAAAAGTAGGGAATTATATGAATTAAATTTACTACGTTATAGCCAAATTGAAAGTTTAATAAAAAGTAACAATCTATTAAAATTAAACGAAAATGAAAGGGAAAAGTATGAAAGATAAACTAAAGAAAATATCAAGGTCAACTATGATGTATATATTAACATTTACTATTTTAATAGGTATATATATAGTTTCATTATTCATTTCAAGTTTAATACCTTCTAAATGGATGGAAGAAAATGTTAGAAAAAGTTCGGAAACTTTAGTAAATGAAGGAGAAAAAGTTAGCTTTGACTTAAAATATAAAAAAGAGAATATTTTTACATTTACAGACGCATTAATGATTAATACTGCGTATTCAATTGATAATACTAAACCAATAGAAAGTTTTATTTTTGCTAGAAAAAATTTTATTCCTGGTCAAACAAAATATTTTTATATAGATAGTCAATATAATTTAGGTGCAAACCCTAAATATATAAATAAAAGTAATGGAGATTTATATCAAACTAAAGAATTATATGCATTAATGCATGGAGAAAACATACAAGATTCCTACGAATATGCAAGATATTGGCATGGATATTTAGTTATATTAAGACCATTACTTGCTTTATTTCAATATAGCACAATTCGAATAATATTATTTGCAATTACATTTATACTTTTAGCAATTATGTTTGTGCTTATATATAAGAAAATAAACTTAAAAGCAGCACTTGCATATATAATTGGGCTAATGGCTGTAAATATATTTATAGTAACGCAATCTATTAATGAAATACTTATATTTATACTTGCAATAGTAAGTAGTATCATTTTAATAGTAAAGCAAGAACAAATTAAACGAATAGGCATGTTTTTCTTTATAATAGGTTCAATATCAAGCTTTATAGATTTATTAACAGCGCCATTAGTTACTTTAGGGTTAACTGCAATTACATATTTCTTATTGTTGCAGAGTAAAGAAGAAAAAGCAGATGTAAAAAAATATATAGTAGAATTATTAAAAATAGGTATTGCATGGTCAATTGGTTATGGCTTAACATGGGCTACAAAATGGATTATTACACAAGTATTCTTTAATAGGCAATTAATTTATCAAGCAATGGTGCAAATATCATTTAGAAGTAGCTCTTCAAAAATAAGTTTATTAGACTTAATTAACAAAAGCTTAACATATTTATCAAAACCGGTTACAATAGTAATATTATGCATATGTGCAATATACGCTATAATTACGATATTTATTAATTTTAAAAAGAAAATTAATGTTAAAGATAATATAAAAAAATGTATTCCATTTGCAATAATATTTTTCTTCCCAATAGTGTGGTATGCAGTTGTTAAGCAACATTCGAATGTGCATATATTTTTCACATATAGAATTTTAGTAATATCAATTATTAGCTTAATAATTATAGCATCTAAAATATTCGAAAAAAATATTATAAAAGATAGTAAAGAAATTAAATAAAGTATGAAAGGAAAGAGTATTAAATGAAATTATTATTACATACATGTTGTGCGCCATGCAGTGTGTATTGTATAGATGCACTAAGAAATGAACAAATAGAACCAACAGTTTTTTGGTATAATCCAAACATACATCCATATATGGAGTATAAGGCAAGAAGAGATTGTTTAAAAGAGTATACTGAAAAAATAAATGTACAAGCTATATTTAAAGAAGAATATGGTTTAGATGAGTTTTGCAAAAATGTTATAGGAGATTTAGAAAATAGATGTAGCAATTATTGTTATAAGGTTCGTTTAGAAGAAACAGCAAAGTATGCTAAAGAAAATGGCTATGATGCAATAAGTACAACTCTTTTAGTGAGTCCATACCAAAAGCATGAGGTATTAAAGGAAATGGAAGAAAAAATTGCAAAAGAATATGGCCTACAATTTTTATATAGAGATTTTAGAGTTGGTTTTAGAGAGGGGCAAGCTAAAGCAAGAGAGTTAGGACTATATATGCAAAAATATTGCCGGTTGTATTTTTTCGGAGGAGGAAAGATATCAGAACCGAATTTTAAAGGATAAGAAAAAATAAGGAGAATAAAATGGATTTTGAAATTGCTTTGAGAGATAAAATAAGAAATGAAATAATGGATAGCCTAAATTCGATTTATTGTAATTTTCAAGAAGGTAATAGGATTTCATCTCAAACAATGAAATTAATGCAATATTTTAGAGATATAATAGATAGATATCATTTTATAAAATATGAAGGTCAAAAAACAGAAAAAGAAATATTACAAATAACGGATGAATTTGAAAATCTACTTACTGATGAAAACCTTTCTAAAATGTATGAAAGAGCAAATTTTACAGAACAAGAATTATTATATATAAAATATGTAAAATTAACTCACGAATGTAGGAATTATAAAAATTTTAATATAGGTGAAAAATACGCAATAATAGATATATTGTTAAGAAAAATAATTTTGAAAGCATTTGAACAACAAGATATAGAACAAATTGTGAAAATAATGGAAGAACAATTGACACAAGAAGATACTAAGATGCAACCGACATGTAACCATTTTTTAGAATTACTTTCGGATAAACCATATGGGGAGCATTTGTCACAAGACTTTGAACAAGAAATAGAAAAATTGGTTGATAGATATTTTAATGATAGAATTAATTGTGGTGGATATGCATTGAAAATAGACAGATGTATTTTTCCATTAGGTCGTAAGAAAAGTTTTAGTCAAAGTGTTTCTACAATATTGGATAATTATCCATTTGTTCAGTTATTGGGAGATAGAAAGTTAGCAGATGATGAATATTTAGTAATATATAGGGCAAATAAAGAAAACACAGGACATCATTTTATTAGAGTAGATGATGATGGCGTAGTAAGAGAAAAAGATGGAAATAGAGCACCAAAAATATTTGAAGGATGGAGTGAAAATCTGGAAAATTGTCAAGAAGCTATATTTGCAGTAAAGAAGGAACATCAAATGTTCAATTATGATGAACTGGAACAAAAAAAAGAAGGATTAAATTTTAATGATACTGTAGTACAAACAATAGAAAATAAAAGTAATAATTTTTTTTATCATGGACATGAATTTTCATTAAAAAAATCTTCAAATGAAGAAGTATATGTTACAAGCAATGGAAGTATAGTAGCTAATATACTTACAGATGGAGAAGAACATTTAGTTGAAATAGCAGAAGGAAAAGAAAAATATGTAGAAAACTTTTCAGGATCAATAACACCAATTATAGAAAACGGACATTTAGTAAATAGAAGTCAATTCATATCACAGAAAAATTTTGATAATGATGAAAGACAATAAACTTGAAAAAATTCAACTATTAGGAAATTACTAATAGCTCAAAAAATAGAAAAGAGGAAGTTAATTATGAGTAGAATAGTATTAGTAGATGGCAATAGCATAATGAATAGAGCATTTTATGGAATAATGGGGTCTAAAATGTTAACAGCATCAGATGGAACATATACAAATGCAGTATATGGTTTCCTAGCAATTTTATTTAAAATACTAGAAGATTTAAATCCTGAGTATATTGCAGTAGCATTCGATTTAAAAGCTCCAACAGCAAGGCATAAAATGTATGAAGGCTACAAAGCAAATAGGAAAGGAATGCCAGAGGAACTTTCTGCTCAAATGCCTATTATAAAAGATATTTTAAGATTAATGAATATAACAATAATTGAAAAAGAAGGTTATGAAGCAGATGATGTATTAGGAACTCTTTCTAAAAGGTTTGAAAAAGATGGAGAAGATGTAACAATTCTTTCAGGAGATAGAGATACATTTCAATTAGTTACAGATAAAATCGTAGTAAGAATACCAAGAACTAAAATGGGTAAAACTGAAGTAGAAGATTTTGATAGAAATAAAGTATTAGAAACGTATGGAGTAGAGCCAATACAGTTAATAGAAGTAAAAGGACTTATGGGAGATACTTCAGACAATATTCCTGGAGTGCCAGGTGTTGGAGAAAAAACTGCATTATCGATAATACAAGAATATAAAACTATAGATAATATGTATAATAAAATTGAAAATAATGAAGCAGATTCAATAAAAGGAAAGACGAAGGAAAAGATAGTAGAAAATAAGGATTTAGCCTTGCTTTCAAGAACATTGGGAACTATAAATATAGAAGTGCCTATAGAAGAAAAAATAGAAGATTTTAAAGTTAAAGAATGGCAAAGACCACAATTATTAGAGAAATTTAAACAACTAAACTTTAATAGATATATAGATAGATTTAATTTAAGGGAAGAAGTTACTAATGTAGCGCCAAAAGAAGAAAACTTAAATTTTGAAATAGAAGAAACTTCAATAAGTAATGTAATAGAGCAAATTAAAGCAAACAAAAAAATGGTATTCTTTGCAAATACAAAAGATGATTTAGATGAAGAAAGAATAATCAAAAAGCAAATAACATCAATAAGTATATGTATTGAAAATAAAGTATATTATATAAAAATAAAAGATATAAATGAATGGAAGGAATTGTTTGAATCAAACGAAATAGAAAAAATAGGATATAAATTAAAAGAATTGTATGTTATTTTGAAAGAGCAAGGAATAGAATTAAATAATATAAAATTTGATGTAGAAATAGCAGCATATTTATTAAGCCCTACAGCTAGTAATTATCCTTTAGATGTACTTTCAAAAGAGTATTTAGGAATAGATATAGATGAATATTTGGAACAGCAAAATGTAGAAAAACAAGAAGAAAAGCAAATGAATATTTTTGAAACTATGCAAAACAATGTGGAAGCTTCAAATGGCACGGTAAATGCTTTTGAAAAGTATGATAGTAGCATAAAAGCATATATAATATATAATTTACAAAGTATACTTACACAAAAGCTAGAAGAAGCAGGCCAATTAAAGTTATTTAATGAGATAGAAATGCCATTACTATTAATATTAGCACAAATGCAATATACAGGTATGTATATAGATAAAAGTGAATTAATAGAATTTGGAGAAAATTTAAAAGCACAAATAGAAAGCCTAAAACAAGAAATATATAATCTAGTTGGAGAGGAATTTAATATAAATTCACCAAAGCAATTAGGTGTAATTTTATTTGAAAAGTTAAAACTTACAGCATATAAAAAGAATAGAAAAGGCTATTCAACGGACGGAGATGTATTAGAAAAATTAAGAGTAGAGCATCCTGCAGTTGGTAAAATAATAGAATATAGAAATTTAGTAAAATTAAATTCTACTTATGTAGAAGGCACAATTCCATATATAAATACAAAAACAAATAGAATACATTCATCATTTCATCAAACAGTAACAGCCACAGGAAGAATTAGTTCATCAGAGCCAAACCTTCAAAATATACCAACAAGAATAGAATTAGGAAAACAATTAAGAAAAGTCTTTAAAGCAAAAGAAGGCTATGTATTTATAGATGCCGATTATTCTCAAATTGAATTAAGAATATTAGCACACATTTCTCAAGATGAGCATATGCTAGAGGCATTTAAAAATGGAGAAGATATACACAAACAAGCAGCTTCAAAAGTATTAGGAATTCCTATTGAAGAAGTAACAAAAGAACAAAGAAGTGCTGCAAAAGCTGTAAACTTTGGAATAGTATATGGAATAAGCGACTTTGGTTTA
>CANQRI010000034.1 GCA_947626235.1 uncultured Clostridia bacterium
TAACCACCATAAGTATCTACAATTATTTTTCTTCCTGTTAAACCAGTGTCTCCTAAAGGCCCTCCTATTACGAACCTTCCTGTTGGATTTATATATATTTTAGTATTTTTATCCATCATATTTTCTGGTATTACTTGCTTAATTACTTTTTCAATTATTTCTTCTTTCAATTCTTCTAATTTTACACATTCTAAATGTTGAGTTGATATTAATATAGTTTCTATTCTTTTAGGCTTATCATCTTCATATTCTACTGTTACTTGCGTTTTTCCATCTGGTCTTAAACCTTGAACCTCGTTTAACTTTCTAACATCTGTTAATCGCTTTGCTAGCCTTTGTGCCATTAAAGCAGCATAAGGCATATATTCTTCTGTTTCTGAATCTGCATAACCATATATAATTCCTTGATCACCTGCACCACCTACGTCTACTCCCATAGCTATATCTGGACTCTGTTTTGTTATTTCTGCCTGTATTTTACATGTTCTATAATCTATATCTGTTTTTTCATTATCATATCCAATTTCTTTAATTACTTCTCTTACTAAATCACCTATTTTCAACCTTGCTGTAGATGTTATTTGCCCTGCAATAGTTACAGTATTACCTGCTAAAAATGTTTCTACTGCTACTCTAGATTCCTTATCTTGTTTTAAACATTCATCTAATATACTATCTGAAATTAAGTCTGCCACTTTATCTGGATGACCTTCAGTTACGCTTTCTGATGTAAAAAAATAATTCTTCACTTTCAAATTTCCCCTTTCAATATGCTATTATCTTTTAGTATGTTATCACATAAAGTGACATTTATCAACTAATTAATTACATTTTTGTAAGAATAAGGAACTGGATATAAAAAACTCCAGTTCCCTATCAACTTAACCAAATTTCGTAGATAATGTTTTTACCAAGCCGTATGGATTTATTCTAAAGAAATAATCTCTTCCTAATAACCCCACCCGTTTTGGATTTACTTCATCTACTATTCTGTTTGCAAAAATTTCTTTTGCATCTGTTCTTCCATGGTTTACTAAAACTAATTTTAACGATTTAAACTCTCTTAAAAATTCAATCATTTCATCAGCTTTAGCATGTGCAGAATATTCTGTTGTGTATTCTACTCTAGCCCTTTTCTTTGCAATTAAACCAGCTACCTCTACATTTTCGCCAACCTCTGTATTTTTCAATCGGCCACCAAGTGTATCTTCAGCTGTAAAGCCAGTAAAATGAATTAATGCATTTGTCATTGTTATGAATTCAGGTATATATATTTGTGCAGGACCATATGACCCCATACCAGATGTAGTAAGAATTACTTTCCTACCTAAATCTTCTAAAACTCCACATCTGCTACATTTATCTACACATGTTAAGTTTTGCGGTAAGAAATTCTTCATATCTTCTTTGATGCCCAATTCATCTTTCAAGTACATTGCAGTATATCTAATTGCTAACTTTCCATCAAAATAAATCGGCACATCTACATCTATTAACCCTTCTTCTTGCATGCATTTTAACTCATACAAAATTTCCTGTGACCTTCCAAGCGAAAATACTGGTACAACTGCAGTACCGCCATTACGTATACACTGTGATATATTGTCTTTAAAACATCTCGTCATTTCAAATGAGTCCATATCGCCATAAGTAGATTCTTGCACTACTGTTAACGGCAACTCCAAAACCCATTCTGGAAGTGGCTCGACATCAAAAAACATATTCTTGTTGTTATAATCACCAGTAAACAATATATTAATATCATCAAGCTCTGGATAACTAATTTGAACTAAAATAAGTGCCGCCCCAATTAGATGACCATTGCTAAAAAATGTAACTTTCACATTCTGTGTAATATTAATTGTTTCGTTATATTTACATGGCCTTAACAATGTTAATGTTTTTGAAACATCATCTTCAGTATATAAGCTAGGCTTATTTTTCCGTTTGGAAACATCTTTTAAAACTCTGTAACTGTCACATAAAGCTAGTGGAAGTAATTTACAAGTAGTTTCTGTTGTATAGATTTTGCCCTCAAAACCATGTTTTACCATAAACGGTAGCCTACCTGTATGGTCTACATGATTATGTGTAACCAAGCAAAAATCTAAATTATCAGGATTAAAAGGAAGTGAGCAATTAAGCTCATCATAGTCTCTCTCCTGAAATAAACCACAGTCTACCACGAACTTTATATTCGTATCGTCTGGTAGTCTAACAACCACTAAATTACATGAACCGGTAACTTCTGGGTGCATTGCCATAACATCTGCGTAAAAACATTCTCTTTTCCCCATGGAAATTCCTCCATTAAATTAGTAAAATTCAATGTTACTTAAACAACGGGTTACTTGACTTATAGTCTATCATGTTTCAATAGCTGTGTCAACGCAAAATTTTATGTTTATTAATTTATTATGACATTTTTCTTATTTTTGCAACAAAAAATCCCTCATATAGCTCATTTGGAAGTACACAAACAGTTCCTTCTATAGCTGTCGGTAACAGAGGTACATCTTGTAATAAACTTTTATCTATCGGAACTATTTCTGCTTTAAACTTTTTCAATACCTTATTTAAAATCTCTTCATTTTCTTTAGATAATATTGAACATGTTGAATAGACTAATGTTCCACCTTTTTTCAATATTTTTAATGCTTTAATTAATAATTCTTCTTGCAATTTTACACATCTATTTATTAGTTCTTCATTAAAAGTCTTCCAAACATCATCAGTTATGTATAAAGTTCCACTGCCACTACATGGAGCATCTAATAATATTTTATCAAATGAAAATAAATTATCTAACTTTCTTGAGTCTGTAAGCATCACATAAGCACATGTTACCCCTTGCTTTTCTATATTATATTTGAGTCTATCTGCTCTAATTTTATTTTTTTCACAAGCAGTAATCATAGCATTATTATTAGATATTGCTGCAATTTGTGTTGTTTTTCCTCCGGGAGCTGCTGTCATATCCAAAATATTTTCCCTTTCCTTTGGTTCTAATACTATTGCAGGTATCATTGATGATAAACTCTGCATATATATTTCTCCATTTTCATATATGTCTAATTTTCGAATTTCTTCTTCTCTTACATTTTCAACTATTAATGCATCTTTATTCCAATTAACCTCTGTATAACTTATATTTGCATTTTTTAATACTTCTTTTACTTTTTCTATAGTTGATTTTATTGTATTTACTCTTAATGTTACTTTTCTTTTCTTTGAATATCCCTCTATTATTTTATTTGTTATTTCTTCATTATACTGATTTAATAAAATATTTTTAAAAAGTTCTGGTATTTCCATATTTTCCTCTCTTATTTACATTTTATATTATATATTTGTTTTATCATGAAAATATAGTTTTTGCAACTTAAAAATATATGCAAATAAATTTTTATTTGTTTTATACAAATATTTCATGTCACAAGAAAAAATCTGGCTTAATACCAGATTTCTTCTCTAACAATGTTAACCATTATTACATCTTGGGCAAGGAACATTACCATAACGAATCCTTCTTTCATAATGTCCATCGCTAAATTCACGTTCTACCCATACATCTTCTTCCCAGCTTCCATAGATATAGCCTGTTCCGCCACACCTCTCACAGTTTCGACGTCGCATTACGCTTTCTTTGCATTCCCGCTCATGATTCTTGCACTTATAGGCATCTGTAAATACTCTGCCACAATACTCGCATACATAATTATATGCTGGCTCTGTTCTCATAATTTTTGCCCTCCAAAAAAATAAGCTTTGTAAAAATTAGTTTCTTTCCATTTACCTCCTATTAATTAATTTGAGATAACAAACTTTAGATACTTTTTTAGTATAGCATTTTATATATGCATTGTCAACATTTTGGCCTGTAGTCTACAGTACGTTTACATTTAATTACAAGGTTTGTAGCTAGTAACTTATTAATCTTCATAATCATCATCATATTCGTCTATTCCATCTGGTTCATTATACTCTATTTTATATTCTTCTGTCTTATTTCTTTTTGGATGCAATTTCCTTGTATTTGGTATAACTATTTTATTTATTGTAGTTTTATTTTCTACAACCTTATTATCTTCTGACTCTTTTTCTATATTATTTAATCTTTCTTCTGTTTCTCTTTGTGCATTATTTACTCTTTCTACTGCCTCTCTTAACTTTTCTTCTCTTCTTTCTTCCTTTTTCTCTCTTTCTTTTCTTTGCACTTCTTGCTTCTTTTCTTCTTTTTTATTTGCCATTTGCTTATTTATTAAATTATTTGCTTTATCCACTAAATCTGGTACATAATCTAACAATCTATCTATGCAAGAACTATGATCCACAGGTAGCAATTTCACATTTCCAGGGCTAACTATCAAAAATGCAACTGGTGTAATGCTTACTCCTGCTCCACTTCCTCCACCAAAAGGTAATCTATATTGAATTTCTTCTTCCTTTTCTCTTTTTTTGTATTCGTCTATTGTTTCTCCATTAAATTCGCTACCACCTGCTGCAAAACCAAATCCAACTTTTGAAATTGGAATTATTATAATATTATTAGAAGTTTCTATAGGCTCACCTATTATAGTATTTACATCTATCATTTCTCTAATTGAATCCATTGCTGTAGTCATAAGTCCTTCTATTGGATGCTCGCTCATCTTCATCTCTCCCTTTCTTTACCAAAATATATATTACATAAATAATATGTACCACTTTTAGTTTTATTATACCCTTTAGTTTTATATTATATAAGTTTCTTTGCATATATAATGGCATTATAAAATACTTACAATGTTTTAAATTAGTAGGATTCAACAAAAATGGCAAAATTATTGATATAATGCTAGATAATACTCCTACTGCTAAAGCTGTTATAGGTGCATCTTCTAAACCTATATTAATTTTTAAATTCAATTTTACTATTTCTATTTGTATTCTTTTTAATAATTCTAAAAATTCTTGTTTTCTAAACTTTATTTCATTTTTTAAATCTTGCTTTATATGTAACTTCTGGAACATTTTTGAATCGTAAATTTCTTGCATTTTTTCTTTTTCTATAACTGTTTTATATACTGTAAATTTATCAAAAATTTTTAATAATAACTCTATTTTATAATTATTTTTTTCTTTATTTAAATTTCCTACTTCAAGCTTTTTAATATTTAATTGTATTGAAGCATTGATAACTAAAATTACTAAAACTGCTACAACTATTATTATTGCTAGCAAAAATAAAACTAATATCATTTAATAACCTCCTTTGGTTATTTGATATTAGTTTTTCCAGTATTTTCTTTTTTATACTTTTCTACAATGATATCTCCAAATATCTTCTCTTGTGTAGTTATTACTTTACTTCTTCTTGAAAGTTCTAGTAAACCAGTAAATGCTGTTACTACTTCTTGCTTGTTACATTTAGAAATTGTATATAATTTATTAAATACAAATTTAGGCTTTTTTAATAACTCCTTAAATATTTCCTTTACTTTACTTGCAACAGTATAAGTATCTGTAATTGCTATTTTTTCTATATTCTTTGCATTTTTATTTAATCTATTGCTGTTTGCATCTACTATTTTTCTGTAGACTTCTGGTATTATATCTTTTGTATATTCTTTTTCTAATTTTTGCTTTGGAAGTTCTATTTGTTCTGGCATTCTATAATATATTTTTGAAAATATATTATAGTTTTCTTTTAAAATTTTTGATATTTCTTTAAATTTCTTGTATTCTATTATTCTTTGTATTAATTCTTCCTCTGTTAATTCTTTTTCATCTTCTACTGTAGTTGGTAATAAACTTTTAGATTTCATATATATAAGTGTTGAAGCCATTATTAAAAATTCACTAGCTATTTCTAAATTCATTCTTTCCATTGCATTTATATATTCTATATACTGATCTGTTATTTCGCTTATATTTACATCATATATATTCATTTTGTTCTTTTCTATTAAATGGCATAACAAATCAAGAGGACCTTCAAAGTTCTCTATTTTTATTGGATATTTAGTTGTTTCTAGGCTCAATACGTTTGGCATCTTAAGTTCCTCTCAAATTTCTCATTTATTTTTATACATGTTAATTGAATCTGTTATTTTTAATAATTACATATATTTGCTTTTTTCTTACTCTTCCATGCTTTCTATTGCTAAATTTATATTTTCTTGTTCATAGCCTTTTTTTGAAAGGTATTGCTTTATTTCACTTTCGTCCATATTCACAGCTCTTTTTATTGCAATATTTTCAGCGGATTTTCTTTCATATTCTTCTAATTTTTCCATATTTTTATAAATGTAATCATCAATTAAGTCTGACTTTAACCCTTTTGAAATTAACTTGTATTTTAATTCTTTTATAGACAAATTCTTTAGGGCAATAAATTCATTTACTGCCCTTTCTATATAATTTTCATCACTTATGTAACCATTTTCCTTTAGTTCTTCAATTATATCATCTAGCATGTTTTCTTCTACTATTTTTTCAAACTTTGTTCTTATTTCTTGTTCAGTTCTTTTTTTATATATTACATATTTTAGTACTTTAGTTTTATAATTGTCAAATTCTTCTATGGTATACATATTTTATTCCTCTTCTTCTATATTTTCTTCTTCATCTGCAGTTTCTTCTCCTAAACTCTTTTCAAATGCTTCGTTAAAGTTTGCTCTTATTTTTTCTTCTACTTCTTTTGCTACCTCTGGATTATCTTGTAAATATTTTTTTGCATTTTCTCTACCTTGTCCTATTTTTTCACCATTATAACTAAACCATGCTCCACTTTTTTCTATTATGTCTAAATTAACAGCTATATCTAGTAAGTTTCCTTCTTTTGATATTCCTTTTCCATATACTATATCAAATTCTGCTTCTCTAAATGGTGGTGCAACTTTATTTTTTACTACTTTTACTCTCGCTCTATTTCCTATTACTTCACCATCTTGTTTTATATTTTCTACCTTTCTTATATCTAGCCTTACTGAAGCATAATATTTAAGTGCTCTACCACCTGCTGTAGTTTCAGGGTTTCCAAACATTACACCAACTTTTTCCCTTAATTGATTTATAAATACTATTACTGATTTAGATTTACTTATTGCTCCTGCTAATTTTCTTAATGCTTGTGACATTAACCTTGCTTGTAAACCTATGTGTGAATCTCCCATGTCGCCATCTATTTCTGCCTTTGGAACTAAAGCTGCAACAGAGTCTATAACAATAACATCTAATGCTCCACTTCTAACTAATGCTTCTGCTATTTCTAATGCTTGCTCTCCTGTATCTGGTTGAGATACTATTAAATTATCTATATCTACACCTAGATGTTTAGCATATATAGGATCTAATGCATGCTCTGCATCTATAAAGGCTGCTTCCCCACCTGTTTTTTGTGCTTCTGCTATTATATGAAGTGCTAATGTTGTTTTTCCTGATGATTCTGGTCCATATACTTCTATTATTCTTCCTCTAGGAATACCACCTATTCCTAATGCTATATCTAAACTTAAAGCTCCTGTTGGTATTGCATCAACATTCATTGCTTGGAAATCTCCCAACTTCATTATTGAACCTTTTCCAAATTGTTTTTCAATTTGACCTAATGCTGCTTCTAGTGCTTTCATTTTTTCAGAATCTTTTTCGATTTTTTCCATATCTTTTTCTTCCTTTCTCGCGCGATTATTCAAACGCTTGTTTGTAATTATTATATATTATTTTAAATAATTGTCAAGTGAATTTTAAAAATTTTTTAACTTTATTTTAATGCATTTAATTTTCACTTAACAGCTTTATTTCAAAATTGCATTTAGCTTTGTTTTACATTCTATACCATGCAAACAAACCATAATAGCTAAAAAAGTTATTTGGCTTTAGTTCCCCTGCCATATTTTGACTTTTAACCATTGTTTGCTTATTTCTATATAAACTTATAAAAGGTATTTCACTATTATAAATTTCTATAATTCTTTTGTATTTCTCTATTAATAAGTTTTCATCACTTATAGATTTCACTTCATTTAAAATATTATTTATTTCCTCATTTGTATAATTATTTTGGTTTCCTGCACCTAAAAAAGAATTTAAATCTGGACTATAAGAATTTATAACTCCAGTTATTATCATTTCATAGTTCTTATTTTCTAAATCAGATTTATACCTTGTTTCCGAAACTTTATTAACTGTTACTTTTATTCCTATTTGCTCTAATTGTGTTTTTATATTTTCTGCAACTGCAACTCTTGAAGCATTTGTTTTACATACAGTTATATCAAAGTCTAACCTTCTTGTACTTCCATCAATTCTTTTTTGCCATCTATTATTTTTATATTCCCACCCATTATCTTGCAATATTTTTTTGGCTTGCTCTTGATTATAGCTTGAACTTACACTACTTTCATTGTATAAATAACTTCCATAATCAAGTGGGAAATTTGAAACAAAACAATTATTGTTATAAACACTAGAAACGATATTTGTTTTATCTATACAATAATCTAAAGCTTTTCTAACTTCTACATTTTTTAATATAGTATCTTCACAGTTTATTGATACATAATCAAAATTTCTTCCCTTTGCTTCTTTTTTAGCATAACCTATTGTTCCAATATATTGCTCTAAATTTGTATTTGATGTATTAAAAACATCTAAATTTCCTAACTTAAAGCTATTATATATTTCTCCAACTTCTGAATATAATTTTATATTTATAGTTTCTATTTTTGAATTTTCATTTTCTATATTCCACCAATTTGGATTTTTAGAAAGTGTTATAATTCCATCTTTCATAGAACTTATATAAAACATCCCTGTACCTATTGGTATTTTAGGTGATTGTACAAAATTATCATTTAAATAAAAGTTATATGATAATATTGGAAATGTTAAATTATATTCAAAAAATGGTACTGGTTCAGATAAATTAATTTTTACAGTTTCATCATCTAATACTTCTAAACTTATAACTTTTTGCACATTATATGAATATATAGATGATATTTCTTTTAGTCTGTCTATTGTAAATTGTACATCTTTTGCAGACAGGCTAGTCCCATCTTGCCATTTAATGTTATTATTTGTTTTTACAATATATGTTGTATCTGACGTTTTTGAACATTCCTTTGCTAAACACATTTTTATTCTATAATTTTCATCTATTTGCATTAATGGTTCAAATATTAATCGGTTTATATTTAAAACCTCTTTATTATTTGATAATAGAGGATTCATAGTGTCAAAATTTGAAATTCCTAAACGTAAATCTTTTATTTCTGCTTTAGCTTCCTGCACCACATTTTGTTGCTCATTTGGAGTTTCTTCTTCCTCTTTAAAATATATACTATATATGGCAAATATAATTATTCCAATTACAAAAATGATAAATGTATATTTTATAAGGTTAGATTTCATAAAATATTCCTTTCCTTTCTTATGTTTAATTATATACACCTATTTTATTTTTCTGTATTGTTATAATATATTAATTTCGGATTTTTTTCAAGATTATTTAAATTATTTTTAGATACTATATAAAAATTTGATTATTTATAATTCCTTTGATTTAAATTCCATTACCAAAAAGGGCAAAACCCTTTTTGGTAATATATTTCATGAAATTATTTTCTGGATTCAACAATAATTCTGATACCTGTTCTATCTTCGCCTTCCACTTCAACTTCTGCAAATGCTGGTATACATACTAAATCTACTCCTGATGGTGCTACAAACCCTCTTGCTATAGCCACTGCCTTTACTGCTTGATTTAATGCTCCTGCTCCTATAGCTTGCATTTCTGCCTTGTTTTCTTCTTTTACCAAACCAGCTATAGCTCCTGCCACTGAATTTGGATTTGATTTTGATGAGATTTTTAAAACTTCCATTTTTTGCCTCCTATAATTTTATTTTTTTGTATTCGAATTACAAGAGTATTTATATTACATTTTGAAGAAAAAGTCCATAGTTTTTTGGAAATTTTTGGAAGAACTTTCCGACGTTTTTGCCTATTTTTCGGCATTTATGCTAAAAATATTCTAGTAACTTTCTCTGTTCGACAATTTTCATCATTTATCGAAAAAATACACGCATTAAATATGCATTCTCCTTCTGCTAATTTATATCTTTCTGGAAGTGAAGTTAAAAATCTTTTTATAGAAACATCAACGTCCATACCTATAACAGATTTTTTTGGTCCTGTCATTCCTATATCAGTAATATAGCCTGTACCGCTTTTTGTTACTTCTTCGTCTGCAGTTTGAACATGAGTATGAGTTCCAAATAAAGCTGTAATTTTACCATCTAAATAATATTTCATTGCAATTTTCTCTGCTGTTGCTTCTGCATGAAAATCCACAACAATTATATCTACATTTGAACTTATATTATCTACTATTTCTTGTACTGCTGTAAATGGGTTATCAGACTGAATTGGCATATCTGTTCTACCTATTAAATTTATAACTGCAATTTTCTTTCCTTTACATTCATATATTCCATAACCTTTTCCAACTACACCTTTTGAATAATTAGCTGGTCTAATTATTATTGGATTATCTATAAATGAAAATATATCTTTTTTGCCCCAAGTATGATTTCCCATAGTTATTGCATCTACTTTCATTTCCTTTAGGTCATTAAATATACTTGTTGTTATTCCCATGCCTCCTGCGGAATTTTCGGCATTTACTATTACAAAGTCTATATTATACTTATCCTTTATATCTGGAAGAACTTCTTTTAATTTTTTTACTCCATTTTCCCCAACAATATCCCCAACTGCTAATATATTCATAACTACCTCCTACTTTACATTATTTATTGTTATAACTGCAAAAATTATACTATAAATTTGTATGCAATTCAACTTTTAAATAAGAACTGTTATTGCTAACTTAAATATTGGAATATTTGCTCTGGATATATTTTTAATTCTTTATTCTTGAACTTATCTATATCTATCCACATTGCATCACTTTCACTATTATCATCAATTATATGATATGTTTCTTTATAATCTGTATCTTTTATATCAACATCATAAAACAATATTAATTCATGAGCATTTTTTCCGTTATATGTAAATATATTTTCAGCAATGCCCAAAAATTTTCCTACATTAATATCTATATTAAGTTCTTCTTTAAATTCTCTTTTTAGTGCGTCTTTGCTATCTTCTAAAAATTCAATGCCTCCTCCTATACTTCTATAAAATACTTCATTTTTTACTTTGTCATATCCTTTGCTGACTAGTATTTTGTTTTTGTTCTTTACTATGCCAAGAACGATAGGTCTTATTTCCTTAAATTTATCCATGTATTATTCCTCCTTACATTCTCTCATTTAATTTACAAGTATATTATCATACCTCTTATTTCATTGTAAATATTTTTCATGCAAAATTCACGTACTATTTTCAATCATATTAGCGTTTACAATAAATAATAATTACTAACTATAAAAAGTATTTTTGTAAGAATAATTTTGTATAGCTTGTATATAATTTAAATAAATTAAAGATAGAAAGGATTGTGGTTTTTATGACATCAAAAAGAGTACATGAAATTGTAAAAAATAGAGAAATATGTGATGTTTTTTATGATGATAGAGCTGTATGGATTCAAGAAGTAAATGATAATGTTGCTAAAGTTGGTTTTGTTGATAATAATGAAGAAAGAGATGTGTATATTGAGGATTTATATGAATAAGAGGCTGCTTGCTGGTTAAAGTAGCAAGCCAAGGGTTAAACTATCAGGGACGGGGTTAAATAGTTTAGTGGATTTGATTACTCTATAGCAAAAAATTAATGTAATATTTATTTAGGAACTCCCAGCTGCATAATAGCTTGTTAAAAAATTTTATAAAATAAAATTTTTTACAATCTATAATTTGCTGGTCCCCACAAAATGTTCCTAAATAAATATTACATTGATTTTTTGCTAATATTTTAATATATTTCCACTAAACTATTTAACCCCGTCCCTGATAGTTTAACCCGGCCTGGTAGTTTAACTTTTTTTCTCCATAAAATATTTTAACGCTTGTAATCCGCCTATAATAACTGCACCTATAATAAAGAATAGTATGTTAAATGTCTCAAAAGTCATAGCAGGTTGTGGTACATCTAAAGTAGTTGGCCCTTGAACTATAGAATATAGTGAGCCTAACATCATTCCTATTATTGCATAAATTGATTGAGATCTAAAACTTGTTAAGCATTTGTTTATTAGCCTTACGAAAAGTAAAACTCCTGCGATAACTCCTAGCCCAAATATTATAAGTACTGGTAAAACAGAAAAATTTAAATGTAATAATTCTTTTACCGCTGAAATTATTGGCACATATAAACCAAATATTAGTAATAATGTTGAACCAGAAATTCCTGGCAATACCATTGCAGATATTGCTATCATTGCTGATATAAATATGTATACTATTAATCCAATATTTAAATTTTGTATGTCAACAGCACCAGCTGGTTTTAAGAAAGTAATTGCTACAACAAGTGCAATGCCTAGTAGCACAAACACTATGTTCCATAAATTTTTCTTTAATACTTCTCTTTCTTCATATATAACAATAGGTATTGCAAATATGATAAAGCCTATAAATAATGAACTCATTGCATATATTTGTGTATCAAATAAGTTTGCAAGTATTGTTGATGCTATTGCAAATCCAATTACCCAACCTATTCCTATTTTTATTAAGAATTTTATAGCTTCTATTTTTTTCTCTTTTTTACCTCTAAATAAATCGTCTAATGAACCTATAAATTTATCATAAAAGCCTAATAAAAATGCTATTGTTCCTCCAGATACACCAGGTACACTATCGGCTAATGCCATGCAAAAGCCTCTAATTCCATTTATAATATATTCTTTTAATTTTTTCATATATTTTTCCTTTCGTTTATAAAATATAGTTTGAATAGTGCTATTTAACACTATTCAAACTCTTTTTTTATTTCATAATATGCTTTAACTTTTAAAATACTACATTTCTTTATATTTATAAATATATCTATTTTACTACTTTAACAGCAACTTTTAAGTTTTCACCATTTATAGATGTTTCTGTATAATCTGCATCTTCATTATATAAAATTTCATTTGCTAAAGTGTCTTTTTTAATTTGAGCTTCAAATTTCTTTATTACACCCTCTAGCATTTCATTTCCAGCTACATATAGTTCTATTCTATCTAATACTTCAAAGCCACTGTCTTTTCTCATATTTTGTACTTTTGATAGAATTTCTCTTAAATAACCTTCTTCTTTTAATTCTTCTGTTATAGTTGTATCTAATACAACACCTATTTCACCTTCTCCTGCAAATGCAAATCCTTCTTTTCCTTGCATTGTAATTAAAAGATTTTCATTATTTAATTCTATAGTTTCGCCATCAACTGTTATTTCATAAACATCACCTTTCTGGATTTTCAATGCTAAATCCATTTGATTACATTTTGAAATTTCTTCCTTTATTTTTGGAATTAATTTTCCATAAGTTTTTCCTAAAACAGGTAAATTTGGCTTAATTTCAAAGTTTACATACTCTGACATTTGTGCACCTAATTCTACCTCTTTTATATTTAACTCATCTTTTACTATGTCTCCATAATATTTTGGAAGTGATGTTGCTGAAATTAACATTTTAGAAAGTGGCTGTCTATTCTTTATATTAGCAGAGTTTCTTGCACTTCTTCCTAATTGAACTATTGTGTATGCTAATCCCATTTCTTCTTCTAGCTTTTTATCTATTAACTTTTCATCTACTTCTGGCCAATAGCATAAATGAACACTTTCTGGTGCGTCTTTATCTATTCCTGCAACCAAATTTTGATAAATTTCTTCTGTCATAAATGGTACAAATGGAGCTGCAACTTTTATTAATGTTGTTAATACTGTATATAATGTCATATATGCACCTATTTTGTCATCATTTAAGCTTTCTTGCCAATATCTGTTTCTATTTCTTCTTACATACCAGTTTGACAATTCATCTGTAAATTCATCTATTTGAATAGCTGCTGATGTAATTTCATATTTATCTAATTTCTCATCAATTTCTTTAACTAATGTATTTAGTTTTGAAATTATCCATTTATCCATTACATTTTCAGATTTAAAGTTCTTATATTTTGTAGGGTCGAATTGATCAATTTCTGCATATAGAACATAGAATGAATAAACATTCCATAATGTAGATAAAAATCCTCTTTGTGTTTCTTCTACATCTTTTACAGAAAATCTTGTTGGAAGCCATGGAGCACTTGATGTATAAAAATGCCATCTTGTTGCATCTGC
>CANQRI010000035.1 GCA_947626235.1 uncultured Clostridia bacterium
CAGTGACGATAATTGATCACTGATTTTATAAAAAATTTTAATTTAAAAAAAAATTACACACTTTACTTGACAAAGTCATATTATATATTTTGTAGCGATTCGTGGGGACCTTTTTAGAAAATGTTATGAGCAATATGCGAATTACATTTTCTTAAATTGGGCAGCGAAAAAATATATAATATTAATCTTTTGCTTTTAAAGTATACTCCATTTCCATTAAACTATTTAACCCCGTCCCCGTTAGTTTAATGATTCGCTGTGAGCTTTATAATTAAATCCATATTATCATCTTTTGCAGCTTTATTTTTTCTAATTGCTCCACATTTCTTACACCTAAAAATAATAACATATCCCTTTTTACTGTCTAATTCAACGCCTATTGGCTCTAAAATACCGTGGCACTCTTCCATTCTATCTCCTGGGTTTACATCAACATGTTTAGAGTGTAAACATACAGGACAATGATTTCTACATGAATATCCTAATTTTCCTACTTTAGCTCCACAATTTTCACAAATAAATTCTTCATCAATTTCTGTAAATTTTCTTTCCATACCTATACCTTTTTCCATTTCTTCTAGTAATCAAAAATTCCATTTCCTATAAACTCTTGTAGCAATGAGTTCTTTGGCACATTTTCTATTCCTATTGGTTCAAAATATTCCAAAAATCTGCATAATCTCTTTGCCTCTGAATATTCAGGGCTATCCTTACTTATGCTTGCATACAAAGGAATTGCATAATTTCTTAAAACATTTAATTCATATATTAGTGATGTGTTAAACATTGCATCTGCTTCTTCTTGAAATGGAAATATATTTTTTTCCTCTCCCTCTGAAACCGAATACCATGCTGCTAAAGTTTTTTCCGCATCATAATTTCTAAATTGATTATCTCTTACCGTTCTTCTTATTACCCTTGTATCTGTTGTTGAAATTCTATTATAATAATCTATGTTAAGTACAGTTAAAGCACTAATATATATTTTAAATTTTTGCTCTTTTGGAATTTCTGGAGTTAGCTTATCGTTCAAGCAGTGAATTCCTTCTATTACAAGTATTTCATCGTCTGCTAAAGACATTTTCTCCCCATTATATTCCTTATGTCCAAGCTTAAAGTTGAATTTTGGCATTTCTACTTCTTCTCCATTCAACAATTTTATTAAATGACTGTTAAATAGTTTTAAATCAACTGCTTCTAATGCTTCGAAATTATAGTTTCCTAATTCATCTATCGGTGTTTGATCTCTTTCAACAAAATAATTATCAACAGATATTGTTTTTGGCTTTAAACCATTCAAACGTAATTGTATTCCTAACCTTTTAGCAAAAGTAGTTTTTCCAGATGATGATGGTCCAGCAATTAATATAATTCTTTTACTTTTATCTTGTGCAATTTTGTCAGCAATTTGAGAAATTTTTTTCTCATGTAATGCTTCTGAAAGAAGAATTAATTCCTTTTCTCTACCTTCTCTTACCATTTTATTTACTTTATCTAATGTATAAAGTCCTAAAATTCTATAAATATCTTCATATTCTTTCAAAGACATTAATAATTTTTTTGTTTCTTTATATTCTTTAATTTCATTTGGACTTTTCTTATCTGGATACCTTATTAAAAATCCATCATTATATTTCATAATATCAAATAACTTAATATAGCCTGTTGATACTGGCATTACTCCATAAAAATAGTTATAGTAATTTTCACAATAATATAATGCAAACGTTGTTTTTTCTTGATTCTCAATTTGCATTTTTCCTATTACAGTATTTTCTTTTTTCATAAACTCTATTGCTTCTTGTTTTGTCATTTCAACTCTTTTTATTTCTAAATCTTTATTAATTATCTCTTGCATTTTCTGTTTTACATTATTAATTACTTCTTCTGTTGGAATATTATTGTGTATTTCACAAAGCATACTACTAGATAATTGATAATTTACAGTTAACAATAAATCTGGATATAATTCTTTAAATGCTTTTGCCATTATAAATAAAAGCCCTCTTGTATATATTCTGGCTCCATCTCTAGTTGTAGTATCTATTAATTCTACTTGATCATTTTCCTTCAATTCATAATTTAAACTTTTTATTTCATTATTAACTTTACATGCTATTATGTTTTTATCTTCTTCTAATTTTTCCGTAAAAACGTCCCTTACTCTTTGATTTTCTTCTATTTCCATAGCAATATTTTTGTATACAATTTTCATTTGTTTTCCTCCTTGCTATTATTTTATATCATATATTGTAAATTATTACAATATAATTTTTCGTCTGTCCCAAAAATCCGGAATTTTAGAACCGTCCCCCATGCATAATTTAAACAATTTTGGAAATGATAAGAAAAACAAAATATACTTTGAAAGGATACTTATTCATGAAAAATCTGATAGATTTATTAAAATGGCAACCTAAAAAAGAATATAACTTTTCAATTCCAGAAGCACATTCTTCTCAAGATAATAAGGATAATGAAAATAATAGCTCTACAAATGAAACTCAAAATGTATTTACTTCATTGAGCAAAAATTTAGAGTATATAAATGTAAAATATAACACTTTAATAAATAGCGACATTATAATAAGAGATTTTATTTTGACTGCTAGAAATAAACAATTTAAAGCTTTTTTATTGTATATAGATGGAATGGTTGATTCTAAAATAATAAATGATTTTGTTTTAAGACCTTTAATGATGAAAAACGCAGCTAATTCATTTGAAGGCGACCAAAATAGAGTTGTATCAGAATCTGTAACACATAACATTACTATTAGAAAGGTTAAAAAGTTTGATATTGTTGAATATATTTCAAGTTGTTTACTTCCTCAAAATAGTGTGGAACAAACTAAAAGCTTTGATGAAGTTATTCCTGGTGTAAACTCTGGAAATTGTGCTCTTTTTATAGATACTGTTGATACTGTATTTAATATTGAAGTAAAGGGCTTTAAACAAAGAAGTGTAGAATCTCCTCAAAATGAAATAGTTATCCGTGGTTCACAGGAAGCATTTACTGAAGTCATTCGTACAAATACATCTATACTACGCCGTTTAATTAATAATGAAAATTTAGTTATAGAAGACATAAGTGTAGGGAAATTAAGTAGAACAAAATGTGGTATATGCTATATGAAAAATATTGCCAATTCAGATTTAGTTGCAGAAGTAAAATATAGGTTAAATAATGTTGAAGTAGACTATTTAATTTCTTCTGGTCAATTGCAACAATTAATTGAAGACGACAGTAGATATAGTCTTCCTCAAATTATAGCAACAGAAAGACCTGATAACACTTCTAATTACATTTTAGAAGGTCGTGTAGCAGTAATTGTAAATGGAAGCCCATACGTTCTTATAATGCCTGCTACTTTTCCAGATTTTTTATCATCTTCTGAAGATATAAATTTAAAATTTCAATTTGCAAACTTGCTTAAATTTATAAGAATTTTAGCTTTATTAATAAGTTTATTATTGCCAGGTATATACATTGCAATTACTACTTTTCATCAAGAACTCTTACCTACTGAACTACTATTTGCAATAGTTTCTTCTAAACAAAACGTACCTCTGCCAATAATACTTGAAATAGTAGTCATGGAACTTTCCTTCGAATTAATAAGAGAAGCATCTTTAAGAGTTCCTTCCCCTATTGGACCTACTTTAGGTATTATAGGAGCTTTAATTTTAGGACAGGCAGCTGTTGATGCAAATATAGTAACTCCTATTTTAATAATAATAGTTTCAATTACTGGTATAGCTTCCTTTGCCGTTCCAGATTTCTACATGAGCTTTCACTTTAGAATAGCTAGATTTTGGTATATTTTTGCTGGATTTTTTGCAGGTTTTTTAGGAATTGGCATTACATTATTTATTCACTTTGGAATTTTAACAAGTATAAAATCTTTCGGCGTTTACTATTTATCTCCATATATACCTGCAATGCATATAAATGCAAAAGGCTACTTCCTTTCCCCTATGTGGAAAAGAGAAAAGCGTTCGGATTTTCTTAACACTAAAAGAGAACGTAAACAAAAGCATATTAGTATGCAGTGGAAATATCATAACGAAAAATAATATTTCAAATATAAAGAAAGGATTTTTGATATGTCATCAACTAAAATAAGCTCTGTACAAGCAATAGCATTAGTTTTAATTGTTATCGTTAATCATTTATTATTAAGTATGACAAATAATATTACTTCATCAACAGGCTCTGCTTCAATACTAAATAGTATTTATGTGTTCATTTTTGCACTAGTATTAGTGGCACTAATTGTAAAATTATATAAAAACTTTGCTGGAAAAGATATTTTAGACATTTCACAATTTTTAGGCGGTAAAATATTAAAAACAGTTGTAGGAGCATTATATATAATATATTGCGTATTTATATTATCACTAGTTATACGTGCACTTGCAAAAGATATAAAACTTATATATTTTAACGACTTCGAACTTGGAACTATTATATTTCTAATATTGCTTACAAGTGTAATT
This sequence comes from uncultured Clostridia bacterium, assembly GCA_947626235.1. Classification (GTDB taxonomy): domain Bacteria; phylum Bacillota; class Clostridia; order TANB77; family CAG-508; genus UMGS1663. Next base: position 4,501 of record CANQRI010000035.1, read on the forward strand.
GTATATAATTTTGGTCATTCTTCTGTATCAAAGTGTGCTTTAATTGTTGTTCCTATTATGGCAATTATAATTTTAATAGTTGCCTTTGGAAATGCAGATAGATTTAGTTTTGAAAGAGTTTTCCCTTTATTAGGTTTTGGTATAAATGAAACTTTCTTTATGGGACTTAGCAATATTTTTGCATATAGTGGAATTGGTATATTATATTTAATAATGCCTATGCTTAAAGATACTAAACATTTTAAGAAAATAAGCTTTATTTCTATTATTATTACAGGAATTTTAATAACTTTGAGTGTAGGAAGTTTAGCTTTATCTTTTCCTTTTATTGAATCTATAACTGAAATATCTGAATTATTTGTAGGCGTACAACATATTTCCTTTGGACATGTTTTACAGCGTGTTGATGCTATATTTGTATTAGGATGGGTTTTAGCAATACTTGCATACTCTAGTGTTTTAATAATGTTTATAGTTTTAGTTTTTAGCAAATTAGTAAACACAAAACCTGTAACACCAATGGCTATGGTATTTGCAAGTCTTGCATTTATTTTTGCACTTCTGCCCAAAAATGCAAATGTTGTTTCATTTTTAGATTCTGTAATCTACAAATACAGCAGTATAGCACTAATAATAGTTGGTAGTTTATTGCTCCTTATTTTTGCTAATATAAAATATAAAAAACTAAATAAAAAATCGGAGGTTTAAATGAAATTTAAATATATTGCATTAACATTAATTTTATTAACTTTTGCTTTTCTTCTTTCAGGTTGTGATGATGCAAAATCTGTTGATCAATTCTCTTACGTAATAGCTCTAGGATTAGATAAAGGTGAAACTAATAAACTTAAATTAAGTTTACAATTTCCTATTTCTGGTGGTTCTGAAGGAGGCTCATCTTCACAATCTTCAAGTTCTGTAACTTATAGTGTAGAATGCATTTCTATAGAAGATGGCATTAATCAAATGAATAACTATATAAATAAACCTATTAATCTTGCACATTGTGGCGTTATAGTATTTTCTGAAGAATTAGCTGAAGAAGGCTTATCTACTTTTGCATATACTTTAACAAATACTATAGAAGTTAGACCTGACACAAACATAATTGTTTCAAGGTCACCTGCTGAAAAATATTTAAAAAATGCTACCTCACCACTAGAAGAAGTTTCTGCTAGATATTATGATATTATATTATCTTCAAGTGAGTTCACAGGCTACACTGACGACATGACATTAAGTGACTTTTTTTACTCTTTAAATGACACCACTAAAGAACCTTCCGCAATACTTGGTAATGTTTCTACTTCGCAAACTTCAAAAACAAACTCATCTGACGAAACAAACAGTTATAAAGCCGGTGACACTCCAATATCACCTAGCGAATCAATAGAAAATTCAGGAATAGCAGTTTTTAAAGGAGATAAATTAGTAGGAGAATTAGATAACATTGAAACAATGTGCTATTTAATGGTAACAAACAGATTAGATAAATGTACCATAACTATTCCAAACCCCTTTCAAGAGTCTGAAACTATAGATTTACAACTAACTTTACGAAATAACACAAAAAACACTGTTTCTAGTTTAGACACTAACCCATATGTAGAAGTTCAAGTAAGTATGAATGCTCAAATTCTTTCCATGACTGAAAATGCTGAATACCTTAAAGATGAAAACTTGCCGATATTAGAAGAAGCTGTAAATTCTTATTTAGAGAAAATTATATCTTCATATTTATATAAAACATCACAAGAATATCATTCTGACATTTCAGGCTTTGCTAAAGAAGCAATTAAAAAATTTCTAACTTGGGATAAATGGATTTCGTATAATTGGCATGATAATTACCAAAATTGTTTTTTCAAAGTAACTGTAGACACGACTGTTCGTTCTGGTAGATTATTCATTGATGCGTAATTTGATACTATTTAATACTATTTTTAGAAGAAAGGATTTTTAAAATGATTTTTGTTATTGCTATAACATCAATTTATATATTTTTTCAAGGCATTAGTTATTCTATTTATGAATTTAAAGATAATAAGAATAAATTAGCTGGCATTTGCATGATTATTTTGTCTATTATTTCGCTTATAGGTCCAACTGTAGTGTTTTACGTGAGATAAAATGTTAAACTTTTAAACTTTTAGGGACGGGGTTAAATAGTTTAATGGAAATGGAGTATACTTTAAAAGCAAAAGATTAATATTATATATTTTTTCGCTGCCCCATTTAAGAAAATGTAATTCGCATATCGCTCATAACATTTTCTAAAAAGGTCCCCACGAATCGCTAAAAAATATATAATATTAATCTTTTGCTATATAATAAATTCAATCCATTAAACTATTTAACCCCGTCCCTAAAAGTTTAAGTGCTTAATTGTTTAATTATTTTAGCAATTCAATTGCTTTTTGTAATTGAGTATCATTTTCTTTTGTAACTGTGTACAAGTTTGTTCCTTCTGGAAGGTCTACCTCATAATCTGGTGCTATACCTACTTTATTTATGGTATTTCTATTTGGAGTAAAATATTCATTAGTAGTTAGTTTTAAGCCACTTCCATCTGTAAGCGTATATATTGTTTGTATAATACCCTTTCCATAAGTATTTTTTCCTACAACTTTTGCATTTTCGTTTTCTTTTACCGTTGCTACTAAAAGCTCTGATGCACTTGCTGTATTTTCATTTACAAGAAATACAACTGGCACATTTATATTTTTATCATTTTCAGATTTTTTTATTTCTTCGCCATCACTTTTACTTGTTGTTATTAGTAAAGTCTTTCCTTTTTCCACCATTTCATCTGCAATTTTAAGTGATTCATCTACTACTCCTCCACCATTATCCCTTAAATCTATTATTAAACCTTTCACATTTTTAGCTTGTAATTCATTCCATTGATTTAAAAATTCTGTTGCTGTACCTTCATCAAAAGATGGTACTTCTATATAACCTATATTGTTTTCTATAACTTCTGATGTTACATGGCTTGTTTTTACTTCTTTTCTTTCCACTTCAAATTCCAAAGTTTCAGAACCTCTTAAAACTTCTAACTTTACTTTTGTTCCTACTTCGCCTTTTAAATTATTAGATAGTTCGTTTAATTGCTCTCCTGTATATTCTACATCATTTGCCCTTAGAATAACATCCCCAGGTAAAATACCACTTTCTTCAGCAGAACCTCCTTTTATTAATGCTATTACCTCAACTTTATTAATTTTAGTATTATTCGTTATATATACACCTATACCAACAAATTTTCCAAGGGCATCTGCCATGTATTCTTTCATTTCTGACTTTGTAATATATCTAGAATATTGATCATCTAATCCTAAAACATAGCCTTCTATAGCTGTTTCCATCATTTTTTCTTCATTTATTTCGCCTATATATTTTTGATCTATTACATTTTTTAAGCTTGCCAATTTCTCGCTTAATTCTGAAGTATCTACTGGCACATATTTTACCTTTTCTTCTACTCTATTATATACAACTATGGTTGTTATTATTGCTGTTATTATTATTGTTACAAGCATTAGCATTACTACATTATACATTCTTTGTGGTTTTTCTGAATTCATTTATAAGCATTTCCTTTCTATACAAAAATATTGAACTATATAATATATTTTTATATAGTTCCTTTTAATTATACTAATTTTATATTTAAATTATTCTCCTGATAAATATGGCAATGGATTTACTGCTGTTCCATTTACTCTAACTTCAAAATGTACATGTGGACCAGTTGAAACTCCTGTTGAGCCTACTTCCATAATTAAATCACCTTTTTTAACTTCTGTTCCAACAGTAGTTAAAATTTTTTGTCCATGACCATATAAAGTAGATATTCCATTTCCATGATTAATCATTACGCAATTTCCATATCCACCATACTTACCTGCCATAGTAACTACGCCATCTGCTGCTGCTATAACTGGAGCTCCATAGCCTGCATTTCCTATATCTATTCCAGAATGTAGTTTTACAACACCTTGTATTGGGTGCTCTCTATCTCCATAACCTGAAGTAATATATGTTCCACTTTTTGCAACTGGCCATGCCATTACTCCACCTACATAATCACCGCTATATCCTTGCCCTGAAGCTAATTTTATAAGATTTTCTATTCGCTCTTGCTCATCTTTATATTCTTGTACTTTCTTTTGAAGCTCTTGTTCCTCTGCAGATAATTGATTTATAGTATTTTGTTGAATTGCTTTGTTATTTTTCATTATAATAGATGTTTGTTCTCTTTTTGCTCTTAAAAGCTTTAATTCAGATTTTTGATCTTCCAAAGCATTTTTACTTGCTTCAATTTCTTCTCTTTCTTGATGGATTTTATCTAATAAATCTATATCACTTTGTATTAAAGCTTCAAGTGAACTATATTTTGTAATAAAGTCTACTATATCTGTTGCTTCTAATAATACACTTAAATATGTTGTTTTTCCAGCTTCATACATAGCAACTAATCTTTCTTCTGAAAGAGTTTTATTTTCTTCATATTCTTTTTGTTTGTCGTTTAATTCTTCAGTAGATTCTTCTATTTTTTCCTGCAATGCAGAAAGTTTTGTATTTAAATCTGCAATTTCTTGTTCTGCTTGCCTTATTTCATCGTCATATTCTTGTACTTTTACTACTGCATCTGTTAATTCTTCTGTAATATATTCCAACTTTTGCTGTGCTTCTTCTTGTTTTTCTTGATTTTCTTGAAGCTTATCATTTAAATTGGTTGCATTTACTATTATATTAGGGTATAAGCATATTATCATACTTATAACTAATATTATAGATATAACCTTTATTAATTGATTTTTCATATGCTTACACCTCCTAACCTTTTTGCTTTAAAGGAGATTATTTTCTCCTTTAAAACATTATATTTTTTAAGACTCTGTTGTTGCACCAGGTGCCAATGTATAACCTCCTGGTAAATAATCTAATGGATTTAATGGACCTACATTAAAGAAATTAGAAATTGAACTTGCCTTCCTTATTTCAAAATGTAAATGTGCTCCTTGGCTTGAACCTGTATTTCCTGATTGAGCAATAATTTGTCCTTGAGATACATACTGTCCATAAGAAACTTTAAATGCATTTAAATGTCCATATAAAGTCATGTAACCACTTCCATGAATAATTATAATATAATGCCCATATCCAGTAGGATTCTCAAGAGTATATGCATAACCTGAAGCTGAAGCATATACATTTTCATAAGACGCACCTATATCTATTCCTTTATGTTTTCTTCCCCATCTATTCTTTACTGTTGAAGTAATATATTTGTTATTACATGGCCATATAAAACTTCCATCAAAATGTAAGCCTGCAGTTCCGTTACCTCCATTTTTATTTCTCATTTCTTCTTCTATTCTTTTTAATTCTTGGGCTATTAAAGCTTCATTTTGTGCAAGTTTTGCATTATGTGCATCTATATCTGCTTGTAACTTTTTACTTTCTGCTGACAAGCTATTTACTTTTTGTGCCCTTTCATTTCTTGCTGCTTTTAAACTATTCATTTTTGCTTCTTTATCTGCTTTTGCAGTATCTAATTGTGCTTTATCTTCTTCTAAATCCTTTTTAATTTGCTCTAATTCTTGTTTTTGTTTTTCCAAACTATCTAATAAATCCATGTCCCATTTTGCCAACTCTGACAATGCATGGTAATTAGTTATAAACTCAAACATATCTGCTGATCCAAATAAAACGTCTAAAAATGATATGTTTCCTGTTTCATATATAACAACTAATCTTTCTGAAAAAAGTTCAAAATTTGTATCATATTCTTTTTGTTTTTCGTCCATTTCCTTTTGCTTTTGAGATATTGATGCTTCTAATTCAGATATTTGTATTTCTAAATTTTTTACTTCTTGTTCACTAACAGAAATACTAGCATCTAATTGCTGTATTTGACTTTGTTCTTCTGATATTTGTCCATCTACCTTATCCTTTTCCTGTTTACTTGCGTTTATTTCAGTTTTTATTTTTTCCTGTTCAGCTTTTAAAGAATCTGCTAATGATGAAGCATATACAGTATATGTTACTGTGCTTTGTAATAATATTAATGCTAATAAAATCGATACAATTTTTCTTTTCATAGTACTTTTACCTCTCCTTCTTTTGATATTTTTAAACTTCTTTCGATACTTTATAAAAAACTAAACTTCAAGATATTTTCTCATTGATATTATACTTCCTAATGCACCTATTCCTATTCCCAATGCTAAATATACTGTAATTACTAATGGAAATACTTCTGCAAATGTTAGCATTTTTATACCTGCTATTGATGTTATTATTGAAGTAGTAATTTGACCTACTATTGCATTATAGCCTAATCCTAATATAACTATTGACAATGCTGCTGAAGCTATTCCTATAATAATACCTTCTACTATAAATGGCCACCTTATAAATCCATTTGTCGCACCAACATACTTCATTATTGAAATTTCTTTTCTTCTAGCGTGTACTGTAAGTTTTATTGTATTGGCTATTATAAATATTGATATTACAATAAGCAAAGCTAAAATACCTGCTGATATGATTTTAATGCCATTTGCTACATTTAGTAATGTTTCTATAACAGTACTATCCATCTCTACATTTTCTACATTTTCTATTTGCTCTATTTGAGCCTTAACTTCATCTGATTTGTCTAACTCTGTTAAATTTACCATATAGCCTGGTTTTAAAGGATTATGTCCTTCATACGCTTCCATTAACCTTTGCCCAAATATTTCTACCATTGAATTAAAGCCATCTTCTACTGATCTATATGTAGTTTTAGCAACATATGGTATTTCTTTTATCTTTTCTTCAACCTCTTTCATTTGCTCTTCAGTAACATCTTTTTTCATATAAGCTACCATACCTTGATCTTTTTCCAAGCTTTGCATCATATAGTTAACGTTTTCTCCTACTAAAAAGAATAAACCAAATATAAGCATTGTTGCACACATAATCATAAAAGAGGCAATCGTAGACTTTTTATTTTTTAGTACATTTCTAAAACCTTCTGATATTAAATATCCTATTACATTATACCTCACTATCATAACCACCTTTTTTATCATCTCTATCGATAATACCCTTATCAATATGAATAACTCTTTTTTTCATTCTATCTACTATTTCTTTTGCATGTGTTGCTACTACTACTGTTGTTCCTCTCATATTTATATCATTTAATAAAGTCATAATATCCCATGCTGTATCTGGGTCCAAGTTTCCTGTAGGCTCGTCTGCAATTAACATAGAAGGATTATTGACTAACGCTCTTGCAAGCGCAACCCTTTGTTGCTCTCCTCCAGATAATTCGTTTGGATACATTTTAGCCTTTCCACTTAACCCAACTAAAGATAATACCATTGGAACTTGCCTTCTTATATGTTTTGGAGTAGCCCTTACTATATACATTGCAAATGCTACATTATCATACACTGTTTTATCTGGCAATAGCCTAAAGTCTTGAAAAACAACTCCCATACTTCTTCTTAAGAATGGTACTCTTTTAGGCTTTAAATATGTTGTATCTTTACCATTTATTATTATATTTCCTGAAGTTGGATTTTCTTCTTTTAATATCATTTTTATTAAGGTAGATTTGCCTGAACCTGAACTTCCTACTAAAAATGCAAACTCTCCTTTTTCTATTTTAAAGTTAGCATTATGTACGGCTTCTGTGCCTGTACTATATGTTTTACTCACATTCCTAAATTCTATCATAATTTATACCCCATTTTTTATAGTATGTTTCTATTTCATCATAACAATAAAATCAATTATTTGCAATAGTATTTTTAATATTTTTTTAGTTATTTTTTGCTATTTTTAGGCTTATTGTCTACTTTTCTCGCTTTTTTGCATTTTTAAAAAATTCACACAAAATTCACATAAACTAATAGGGACGGGGATAAATAGTTTAGTGAAAATGGTTTCAACTATAAAAGCAAAACATTAATATATTATTTATTTAGTAACTCCCAGCTGCATAATAGCTTGTTAAAAAATTTTATTTTATAAAATTTTTTACAATCTATAATTTGCTGGTCCCCACAAAATGTTACTAAATAAATAATATATTAATGTTTTGCAATAAAATAATCGATTCACTAAACTATTTAACCCCGTCCTATTAGTTTAGAATTTTTCTATGATATCATCACTTGTAATTTTAAAATATTTCATAAGTGCATCTGCTTTTCCAGATTTACCAAAAGTATCTTGTATTCCCATTCTTTCAACCTTAATAGGACGTTCAAAATAATTATCACCATAAACTATGCTATGTGGTTGCTCACATAAAACTTCACAAATAGCACCGCCTAAACCTCCTATTATGCTGTGATCCTCTATTGTAATTATTCTTTTAGTTTCTTTAGCACATTTTATAATCATTTCTTTATCTATCGGTTTTATTGTATGCACATCCACTACTCTTACATCTATATTTCTTTTACTTAATTCTTCTTTTGCCTTTAATGCTTCTACAACCGCCACTCCTGTTGCAAATATTGTTGCATCAGTGCCTTCTCCAATTTGAACAGCTTTTCCTATTTCAAATTTTTGATTTTCATCGTATATAACTGGCACACCATATCTTGATAACCTCAAATATACTGGTCCTTTAATTTTAGATATTTCTTCTACTGCCCATTTTGTTTGAGTATCATCAGAAGTACTAATTACAGTCATGTTTGGCAGTGTTCTCATCATTGAAATATCTTCTAACATTTGATGTGTAGCTCCATCTTCGCCAACAGTAATTCCTGCATGTGTTGCACATATTTTTACGTTTAAATTAGGATAGCAAATACTATTTCTAATTTGATCATAAGCCCTACCTGCTGCAAATACTGCAAATGTACTTACATAAGGTATTTTTGAGCAAGTTGCAAAACCTGCTGCTGTACTCATCATATCTTGTTCTGATATTCCTATATCAAAAAATCTTTCTGGAAATTGTTTTGCAAACATTTGAGTTTTAGTAGCAGTTGATAAATCTGCATCTAAAACAACTACATCTTTATTTTTTTCTCCAAGTTTAACTAATGCTTCTCCATAACTCTGACGAGTAGGTATTTTTTTATTTTCCATTTAAACTCCCTTTCAAATTCTATATTTTAATTTTTACATTGCTAAATCTTTCTATAAATAAACTATACATTAAATAGCTATACATTTTTATTAAGTTCTTCCATAGCTTGTTTATATTCTTCTTCATTTGGACCTTTTCCATGCCATTCCACTTTATTTTCCATAAAGCTTACGCCTTTACCTTTTATAGTTTTTGCAATTATTGCTGTTGGCATACCCTTTGTAGTTTTTGCAGTATTAAAGGCATCAATTAATTGTTCAATATTATTTCCATCAATTATTATTGTATTAAATCCAAAACTTTTAAATTTACCTTCTATATTATCTAATCCTTTTACTTTTCCTATTTCACCATCAATTTGTAAATTATTATTATCTACTATAACGCATAAATTATCTAATTTATACTTATGAGATGTCATAGCAGCTTCCCAAACTTGACCTTCTTCTATTTCCCCATCTCCTAAAATGCAATATACTCTATAGCCATCATGGTTCAATTTAGAATTTAAAGCCATACCATTACATACAGACAAACCTTGTCCTAAAGAACCTGTTGTCATATCAACCCCTGGTACTTTTGTCATATCTGGATGACCTTGTAATTTTCCATCTATATTTCTAAATTTTTGTAACTCATCTTCTGAAAAATAGCCTTTTTTCGC
>CANQRI010000036.1 GCA_947626235.1 uncultured Clostridia bacterium
ACCAGAAGGCTATCAAGTAAAGAAAGAAGCAATACCAAATGTAACAATAACAAGAGAAACGCAAGAGGTAACGCAGGTAAATGTAACAAATGAACAATATGAGGCAGAAGTAATAGTAAATCACTATGTATATAACAAAAGATTAGAAAATCCATATACAATGCAAAAAGTACCGTTAACAAGTGGAGAGCAAGCACCAGAGCAAATAATAACAGGACACATAGGAGATATATATGGAACAAGTGAATTGAAAGATGTAGAAGAAGGATATAAATTATATGAAGAACCAAGCAATAGTAGTGGAGAAATGAAAAAAGAACCAATATATGTAAATTACTATTATGAATCAGAAGGAGCAAAGATAACAGATAGTATAACAAAAGACGGAACAGAAATAATAACTGCAAAAGATGGACAAGTAAATTATAAAATAAAATATACAGCAACAATAAAGAACTATGAAGGAAAAGCAGTAGTAACAATAACAGACACGTTACCATATAACTTAGACCAAGAAGCAATGAAAAAAATTGAAGGTGTAAATTCTTCACAAGGTAATTGGTTAGAACAACTTTTAGATGGTGGAAAATATGATGATAATGCAAAAACAATAACATGGACAGAAACATATAATAATATAAATACCTCAGAAGAAGAAATAGGAGAAAAAGTAATAACCATAGAAAAAGACATAACAGTAATATTTAATGGAATAAGCACAGCTCAAATAAATACAGAATTTACAAATAAAGTACAAGGAATAATAGACTTAGAAGCAACAGGACAAACTCAAAAAACAAAAGAAGTAACACATACTACTACAACACAATTTGTAAAGAACATAAAAGTAACAAAAACATGGGAACATGGAAATAACACTACTGAAAGACCAACAGCAATTAATATATACTTAAGAAGAGTAAAACAAGGACAAGTACAACAAGAGGAAGCGATAGCAAATGTAGTATTAAATGTGGAAAACAACTGGACGCACATATTTACAGATTTACCAAAATATGATACTGAAACAGGTGAAGAGATAGAATATACTATAGAAGAAGAAGCAATAGAGGGTGAAAGTTTAGATTACTATAAAAGAATAATGTAGGGACGGTTCTAAAATTCCGGAAATTAGGGACGGACGTTAGTGTTAAAAAAGAGCACTAACGTCCGTTGTTCTATTTTAAGAACCAAAAAAGAAGTACACTTTTTATGTAAGAACATATTATAAAAATGCCGAAAAATAGCGAAATTTGACGGAAAATTTTTGTTGACATAAGTGCAAAAACGTGGTATAACTTTTAATACAAAATCTATAAAAGATGAGTTTAAAATGTCAGAGTTTATAAGATTAAATATTAAGAAATTAAACGTTAATAATCACATATTAAGAAATTAAATTTTAAATCAATATTTTTTAAAAATCAAAAATAATTTTGAAATAAGTTAAGAATTAAAATTGCTTAAAATCAAAACTTCAAGAAATTTATAAGTCTAAAAAAATCCAAAAAATGGAGAAAAGTGAAGAAAAAAAGAGGTGATAAATGCTTACAACATAATAAACTAATAAATCAAACTTGATAAAAACAAGGAAATAAACTAAAATGGAAGGAGAATGTAAAAATGGTGCAAAATGTACATGACAAAACTTATAGGCTTTTATTAAGCAATAAAGGAGAAGTATTAGCAATACTTCAAAAAATTATTCCGATAGGAGAAAAACTATCAAATGTAGAAATAGAAAAGTGCAATACAAAATTTGTAACAGAGAATTATGAATATAGAGAGGCAGATATAGTATATAGAATAAAAAATACAAATGTCTATATATTAATAGAACATCAATCAACAGTGAATAATAAAATGTTATGCAGAACAAAAGAATATTGTGAAAGAATAATAACAGATACAAAAGATAATAAAGATGGAAAAACGAAGTTATCTATAGTAATACCAATAGTGTTATATACAGGAAAAGGCAAATGGAATGCATTAAAAGAATATGAAGGAGCAAAAGTGGTAGGGTTAAGGCATAGTTATTATGTAATAGATATAAATGAGCTAAATGCAGAAGAATTATTAAAGTCAACAAGCTTACTAGAGAATATATTAGGAGTAGAGAAATTAAAAGACAAAGAAATATACAAAACAGTATTAAAAATAGCACAGAAGCAAAAGAAAAAAGGCGATAAAGAAATAATTGAAAAGTTAATAAGAAATGAATTTGCTGAAATATTGACAGAAGAGCAAATAAAACAGATAATAGAAGATATAAATGAAAAGGAAGGTGATGAAACTATGACAATAGGAGAAAGAGCAATAAGAGGAGTTAAACAAACAGCGAAGAAAGAAGGAAGGGCAGAGGGAATTAATTACGTAGCGCAAGAAATGCTAAAAAAATGTATACCAATAAAAACTATAGAAGAAGTAACAAAATTAAAAGAAGAGGAACTAGAGAAAATGAAAGCAGAGCTTGCTAGCACATAAAAATTAATATAAAAGCTACCAATGAAAAGGAAGGTGATGAAACTATGACAATAGGAGAAAGAGCAATAAGAGGAGTTAAGCAAACTGCAAAGAAAGAGGGAAGGGCAGAAGGCAGAATTGAAGGAATTAATTACGTAGCGCAAGAAATGTTGAAAGAACAGATAGAAATAAAGCAGATAGCAAAAGTAACAAAACTAAAGGAAGAGGAACTAGAGAAAATGAAGGCAGAGCTTGCTAGTGCATAAAATAAAAAAAACAAAAATTTCAAACTAAAAAAAGGCACAGCCACAAAATTTAAATTTACACAAATTAAAAGTTAAATGCAATTTTGTAAGGTAAATTTGAATTAGAGGGTGTGCCTAAAATATGTATTGAAAACTACTATAAAATATGCTAATATAATAGTGTAAAATTAAGCAATTATAAATGTTAATTATTATAGAAAATTAAGAATTAAACTGAAAGGAATAAATTATAAATGCAAGAACAAACTTATGAAATAGAAAAAGGAAATTCATTTGAATTAAAAGATATATTTGACTGTGGTCAATGCTTTAGATGGAATAAAGAATTAAACAATAGTTATACAGGAATTTTTGGAAACAATGTTATAAATGTAGCTATTAAAGGAGAAAAAGTAATATTTAAAGGAATATGTGAAGGTAATATAGAGGAAGTTTGTACAGATTATTTTGATTTAAATAGAGACTATGAAAAAATAAAACAAGATTTATCTAAAATAGATGATAATATGAAAACAAGTATTGAATATGGCAAAGGAATAAGAATATTAAATCAAGATTTATGGGAAACAATAATATCTTTTATAATATCAGCAAATAATAATATACCTAGAATAAAGGGAATAATAGAAAGAATCTCTGCAAAATATGGAAAAGAATTAGTATATAAAGGAAAAAGTTACTATACATTTCCTACAGTAGAAGCACTTTCAAAAGCAGAAGTTCAAGATTTAAGAAAATTAGGTTTAGGCTTTAGAGATGTAAGGGTATACGAAACAACAAGAGCAATATTAAATAAGCAAGTAGATTTAGAAAAATTACATCAAGAAAAAGACTTTAATAAAGTAAGAGAAACTTTACTTACACTTTCAGGCGTTGGGCCAAAAGTTGCAGACTGCATACTTTTATTTTCTACATTAAAAAGGTTTGAAGCATTTCCAATAGATGTGTGGGTTAGAAGAGTAATGAATGAACTATATATAAAAAATGTAGATGAAACAAAGGTAAATAAAAGAGATATAGAAAAAATAGCCTATGAAAAATTCGGAAATTTAGCAGGTCTTGCACAACAATATTTGTTTTACTGGAAAAGAGAAGCTTAAACTATTAGGGACGGGGTTAAATAGTTTAGCTTGCTAAACTATTTAACCCCGTCCCTAATAGTTTAACTGGGAGAATTGGTATGAGTGTTAGATTAATTTGTGGTAGAGCAGGGACAGGAAAGAGCGACTTTTGTTTTGGTGAAATTGCACAAAAACTAAAAGAAGACAAAGAAAAAAATGAAAGTGAAAATAATAAAATATATATTATAACTCCAGAGCAATTTTCATATACAGCTGAAAAAAAGTTGTTAGATAAATTAAGCTCTGGGGCTGTTATTAATGCAGAAGTTTTAACTTTTGACCGTATGGCTTATAGAGTGGCAAATGAAGTTTATGGAAGTACTAAAACTAATATAAGTGCTTCACGGAAAAGCAATGCTTGTATATAATATACTTTTAGATTGCAAAAAAGATTTAAAATTTTTGGGTAAATCAGATAAAAATATAGATATGATTTTAACGCAAATAACAGAGCTAAAGAAGCATAATGTATCAGTGCAAAAATTAGATGAGATAGTAAATTCTATAGAAGATAAATATTTAAAAACAAAATTAGAAGATGTTCTTACAATTTATAAAAAATTTCAAGATAACATAGAAGATAAGTATATAGATGAAAACGATAAATTGGATACTCTTGCAAAACAGTTGGAAGTTACAGATATGTTTAAAGATACTTTAATATATATAGACGAGTTCGCAGGTTTTACCCCACAAGAATATAACATTATAAGAGAACTTGCAAAGAAAGCAAAACAAGTTTCTGTAACAATTTGCACAGATAATTTAGATTTAAACACAAATCCAGATATAGATATATTTTATGCAAATAAAAAAACAGCGGACAAGCTTTTGTATATAGCCAAAAGTGCGAACATAGAGCTTGAAAAGACTGTATTTTTGAAGGAGCAACATAGATTTAAAAATTCAGAACTTGCATATTTAGAGCAAAATATTTATGGAGTGTCTAGTAAAACGTATAATGATGAAATAAAAAATATTTCGCTATTTTTGGCAAGTAACAATTATTCAGAAATAGAAAATATTGCAAAAGAAATAGTAAAGTTGGTAAGAGATAGTGGGTATAGGTATAGAGATATTGCTGTAATTACAAAGGACTTGGAAACATATTCAAGTTTGTGCAAAGCAATTTTTTCTAAATATGATATACCAGTATTTATTGATGAAAAAAAAGAGTTAAGCAAGAATATTTTAATAAAATATATTATTTCTGTACTAGATATATTTTTGAAAAATTGGTCTTATGAAGCGATGTTTAATTATATAAAGTCAGGAATGTTAGGTATAGATGAAGATGATATATTTTTATTAGAAAATTATTGTATTAAATGGGGTATAAAGGGTAAAAAATGGCATGAAGAATGGATTCATGGTGAGGATAAAGAATTGCTTCAAAAGCTAGAAAATATAAGAAAGCAAGTGGTAAAGCCTATTTTAGAGCTAAAGCAGAATTTATCAGGCACAAAAACTGTGGAGCAAATTACAAAAGAACTATATAATTTTTTAGTAAATAATAATGTAGAACAAATATTGCAGAGTATGAAACAAAACATAGAAGAAGAAAATCCAGAAATGGCAAATGAATACGAAGTTGCTTGGAATATAGTTATGGATTTATTTGATGAGCTGATTTTAATATTTGGTCAAAATAAAACAACTTTTGAAAAATATATAGAAATATTTAAAACAGGGCTTGGAAATAGTGGCCTTGGTAAAATCCCGGCTGCACAAGATCAAGTTACAGTAGGAGATGTAGATAGAACAAGAAGTCACAAGGTTAAGGCAATATTTATTATAGGTTTAAATGATGGAGTTTTCCCATCAATACATAAAGATGAAGGATTTTTAAATGATAATGATAGAAAGTTTTTGAAGGAAAAGGGAGTAGAGCTTGCTAAAGGTACGCAAGAACAGTTATATGATGATAATTTTGCAATATATAAGGCTTTTTCAACTGCAGAGGAAAAGGTCTATTTGTCATATTCTTCAGCCAATTTGGAAGGTGGTACATTAAGACCATCAATGCTTATAAAAAGAATAAAAAAGAATTTTCCACAACTTAAAGAGGAAAGTGATGTTGTACATAGTGTTTCAGAGATAGTAACTCAAAAGTCAACTTTAGAAGAATTAATAAACAATTTAAGAGATTATAGAGATGGTGTAAAGATTGACCAAAAGTGGTTTGAGGTGTATAATTACTATACCTCAAATGAAGAATATAAAGATAAATTGCAGATGGCAATATCAGCCATAAATTATGAAAATGTACCGGATAGAATATCAAAGGAAAATATAGAAAAATTATATGGAAATAAAATAAATACAAGTATATCAAAGTTAGAAAAATATAGAGCATGTCCGTTTTCGTACCATTTACAATATGGTTTAAGGTTATCTGAAAAAAATAATTTTAAAGTAGAAGCAATAGACACAGGTACATTTATGCATGAAACAATAGATGAATTTTTCAATAGAGTAAGGCAAAACGGGATAAAAGTAAAAGAAATAACAGAGGAAGAAATTGAAGATATAATAAATGAAATTATAAATGAAAAATTAAGTTTAGATAAAAATTATATTTTTACAAGTACAGATAAGTATAAACTTCTAGCAATGAGGCTAAAAAAAGTTATAACGAAATCTATGAAATACATTATAGAGGCTTTAAAGAATAGTGACTTTGAAATTTTTGGTACAGAGCTTGAATTTAAAGAAGGAAAAGCTTATAAGCCAATTGTATTAGATTTAGAAGATGGCAAAAAAGTAGAAATTACAGGAAAAATTGATAGAGTGGACATTGCAAAAACAGAAGAAGGAAATTATGTTAGAATAATAGATTATAAATCTTCTGTAAAAGATATAGATTTAGATCAAGTTATTGCAGGGCTTCAACTTCAACTACTAACTTATTTAGATGCTACATGTAAAATAGAAAATGTAATGCCTGCAGGAGTACTATATTTTAGCTTAATTGACCCAATAATCAAAAGTAAAAAACAAATGTCAGATGAGCAAATTGATGAAGAATTAAAAAAGAAATTTAAGATGAATGGATTAATTTTAGCTGATGTAAAAGTTGTAAAAATGATGGATAAGACTTTGGAAACAGGAAAGTCAAAAATAATTCCGGCATATATAAATAAAGATGGAGAGCTAAACCAAAAACTATCTAAAACTGTTACAAAGGAACAGTTTGAAGTTTTACAAAAATATACACAAAATTTATTAAAGCAAATTTCGGAAGAAATTTTGTCTGGCAATATAAAAATAGAGCCTTATTATAATACAAAAAACAACAAAACGCCATGTGAATATTGTACATATAAATCAATATGCAAATATAAAGAGGGAAGAATGGCTAAATACAATTATATAGTAAAACAAGAAAAAGAAGAAATTTTAAATAGAATGAAGCAAGATGCACATTGCAAATAAAGAAAGGAAAGGTAAAAATGATATTACCTGAAAAATTAAAAAAAGGCGATAAAATTGGAGTTGTAGCTCCAGCAGGCATAGTTAGAGAAAAAGATTTAGAAGATTTAAATAATTCAATAACACTAATGGAAGCTTTTGGATTTGAAATAGAATTTGGAAAATATGTATTTAATGCATCTTTGGGCTATTCAAATAGCGGAAAAGAAAAAGCAGAAGATATTAATAATATGTTTAAAAATCCAGAGATAAAGGCAATTTTTGCAGTAGCAGGTGGAGCAGATTCTAATAGTACATTTGAATATTTAGATTATGAACTTATAAAAAACAATCCTAAAATTTTGTGTGGATTTAGTGATATAACTTCAATTACAAATATAATAACAGAGAAAACAGGTCTTATAACATATAGTGGGGCAACATTTAAAGCATTAACATCATGGGAAACATCATATGGATATGAACAAGTAATAAAGAGGTTTGTGGAAGGTTCAAAAAAATTAAAAGAGCCAGATGATGAATTTGTTGTAATAAAAGAAGGATATGCAGAAGGAAAATTAATAGGTGGAAATTTGTCTAGAATAGCAAGCTTATCTTCGGGCAAATATAGTGTTAATTTTGAAAATAAAATTCTATTTATAGAGGAGTTGTATTTTGAATCACCAGCAACGGAAGTTAATTACAATTTATATAGAATGAAGCAAAATGGTGTATTTGATAATCTTAAAGGAATATGGGTTGGCAATTACGAGGGAGAAGAAGCGTTGGAAAAAATTTTATTAGATGTGATAGGTAATAATGATAATATTCCAATAATAAAGTCTAATAATTTTGGACATGTAGATAAAAAAATGGTAATACCGATAGGCGGAATGGCTAGAATAAATACATCTTCAGAAGATGTTATAGAGTTAATGTAAAATTAGAATAGAGGAGAATTAAAGAAGGGTATGGACTTATCAAATAAAAATGTTATACACATAAAGAAGGACGGAATAGAGTATTTACAATTTAGAAAATTATTAGAATATAAAGATAAAATAAGACACGCATATTCAGTTGGAATAGATAAAAATTTTAGAACAGCGAGAGCCGGAGGCTTGTCAGCAGAAGAATATAATAAATCTTTAAATGATTATAAAGATTTGTGTGAAAGTGTAGGAAGTAATTATATTAATATAGTAAAGCCAAATCAAAGGCATACAAATGAGGTAAAAATAGTAAATGAAAAGATAAATTCGAATGCACCAGATTTTGGAATGGAGCAGTATAATAGCACAGATGGAGTAATTACAAACAAGGAAAATATTGTATTATCTACGACAAATGCAGATTGTATAATATTGTTATTTTATGATCCAGTAAAAAATGTAATTGCAAATATTCATTCTGGGTGGAAGGGAACTTTACATAGAATTGCTGTAAATGCAGTAAGAAAAATGCGTGCAGAGTTTGGTTGTAAGCCTGAAGATATTATAGCTTGCATGTGTCCAAGCATTAGAAAGTGCCATTTTGAAGTAGAGCAAGATGTAAGAGATTTATATGTTGAGGAGTTTCAAGATATACCTGAAGAAGAATGGATAGAAGAAACTATAAAAGGTAAAAAGTGGCATATAGATACAGTTTTACTTAATAAAATAATGTTAGAAAAAGAAGGCTTAAAAGAGGAAAATATTGTAGACAGTGAAATTTGTAGTGTTTGCAATTGTGAACTTTTACATTCATATAGGGCAGAGGGTAAGAATTTTAATTTGAGTAGTGCAATTATTGAATTAAAAACTCTATAATAAAAAGGAAGATAAAAATGTACGATAATTGGGAAGAATTAGAGGAATCTATAAAAAATTGTAAAAAGTGCAAATTATGTACTAATAGAAACAATATAGTTTTTGGTGAAGGAAATAAGCAGGCAAAGGTAATGTTTATAGGGGAAGGGCCTGGTGCAGATGAAGATGCACAAGGTATACCTTTTGTGGGAAAAGCAGGTCAACTTATGAATAAATGCTTTGATGGATTAGGTATGAAAAGACAAGAATTCTATATTGCAAATATTGTTAAATGTAGGCCTCCCTCTAACAGAGTTCCAGAACAAGATGAAGCAGATGCATGTTTAGATTATTTAAGAAATCAAGTTGTTTTGGTTAAACCTCAAATAATTGTATTATTAGGAAGCACAGCGTTAAAAAATATTTTAGGTAAAGAGTATGGCATTACATCATCAAGAGGTAAATGGGTGGAAAACAGAGAAATTTTATATATGCCAACATGGCATCCTGCAGCACTTTTGAGAGATGAAAACAAAAAAATAGAGTTTTGGCAAGATTTAAAAGAAGTTAGAAAGAAAATGGAAGAGTTAGGAATTTATATTCATTAGGTAATAAAAAGTAAGACTAGAATGGAGAAAATGTGATGCAGCAAATAAATGAAAAAGCAAATTATTGTTTAAATTGTAAGGTAAAACCATGTCAAAAGGGTTGTCCATTAGGAAATGATATACCTATCTTTATAGAATGTGTAAAGAGTGGAAAATATGAAGAAGCATATAAAGTATTAAGTAAAACAACAGTATTAGAATCAATATGTGGAAGAATATGCCCACATATGAGTCAATGTGAGGGTAGTTGCGTACGAGGAATTAAAGGAGCACCTACAGATATAGGAACTTTAGAAGCTTTTGTTGGAGATTTAGCAATAAAGAATAACTATTCATTTGGAGAAAATGAAAAAACATTAGAAAATAAGAAGGTAGCAGTTATAGGCGGAGGACCAGCAGGTTTAACATGTAGTGCATTTTTAGCTAGAAAAGGTGCAAAAGTGACTATATATGAGAAATATAATGAACTAGGCGGAATATTAGTGCATGGCATACCAGAATTCAGATTAAGTAGAGATATAATACATAATACTATTCAAAAAATTATAAATTTAGGCATTGAAGTAAAATTAAATTGTGAACTTGGAAAAAACATATTTATGCAAGAAATTATAGAGCAATACGATGCTGTATTTTTAGCTATTGGTGCAAATGTTTCTGGAAAGATGGGAATAGAAGGAGAAAACCTAAAGGGTGTATTTGGTGGAAATGAGCTTTTGGAACACAGTTTGCATCCAAATTATGAAGGAAAAAGAGTAGCAATCAATGGTGGCGGAAATGTCGCAATGGATTGTGCAAGAACAGTAAAAAGACTAGGTGCACAAGAAGTATATGTAATATATAGAAGGGCAGAAGAACAAATGCCAGCTGAAAAAAAGGAAATAGAGGATGCAAAAAAAGAAGGAATAAAATTTTTATTTCAAAATAATATAGTTAGAATTTTAGGAAAAGATAAATTAGAAAAAATAGAATGTGTAAAAACACAGCTAGTAAAAAAAGAAGGCGAAACAAGAGCTGTACCAGTAGATATAGAAGGAAGCAATTACGAAATTGAAGCAGACTATTTAATTATGGCAATAGGTTCAAAACCAGAAAAAGATACAATAGAAAAATTGGGCATAGAAACTAATTCAAAAGGATATATTACAGTAAATGAAAATTATATGACATCAATAAAAGGTGTGTTTGCAGGAGGAGATTTAATAGGAGGCAAAGCTACTGTTGCTTGGGCTGCAAGGGCAGGCAGAAATGCAGCAGAAGAAATAGAAAAATGGCTAAACTAATAGGGACGGGGTTAAATAGTTTAGTGAAAATATGCATTTAAAATATTAGCAAAAAATTAATATATTATTTATTTAAAAACATTTTGTGGGGACCAACAAATTATAGCTTGTAAAAATTTTATTTTGTAAAACTTGTTTTACTTAAAATAAAATTTTTTACAAGCTATTATGCAGTTGGGAGTTTTTAAATAAATAATATATTAATTTTTTGTAATAAAATAATCATTCACTAAACTATTTAACCCCGTCCCTATTAGTTTAGCTCTTCTTGGGTTTTTCCTAAAAGTTTAAGTAGTTTATTAACCACAGTTCTCAAAATGCTAGGTTTATAAGGTTCTATGTATACATTAGAATTAATTGCATCAGATTTAGCCATAAGTTTAGTCATCATAGTTATATAATAATCGTTGAAATATGAATAATTATCAGTAGTTCCAATTAAATCTTTATAATTGTATAATTTAATTCTAAAATCTTCTACATCAGTATTAGAATATATATTTTCAAATCTCTTATTAAAATAAGAAGTTAAAATCAAATTTTGAGTTTTGATATATGTATTTTGAATTGTTTGTTTGCATTTCGTTATTTGGCGAGAATATTTTACAGTTATATTTTCAGGAAGAATTTCGGTTTCTTGAAGTTTAGCTGTATTCTTTATAATTTTTTCTTCTGCTTTCATAATTGTATCAAAATTGTTTTGAACTGTATAAAAAGTTTTCTCTCCACATAAATTTATAAAACTATTTTTAAAATTATCATTACTGTTTAAAGTACTATCAATTAGAACTTGTTCTCCCGTAATATAAGCCATTTGAGATATTAAATTGCAAATAATTGGATAGCAAACAGGGCTAATTGTAGGCATTTCTATGCCATAATATTTAACAGTATCTACATCACTTTTTAAAGCTTTAGAAGCAATTAGTTGAACGGCAGCTTCATTTAATGCCATTCCATAAACTTTAAAGTTAGTAAAATCGCATAATCCTAATCGGTATAAGATATTATTTTTATCTTTTTGTTCTTGATAGCAGTGAATAAATTCGTGAACCGCATAAACTTGCATTTGCTCTAAAGAAAGACCTTCTTTAAAGTAAATTGAAGAATTTTTATATAAATAGTTTGCTTCTGACATACCTTCTGGAATTTTAGCAATATACATTGGCACTCTTGATATTGCTATAAAAAGTTCGTCTTGCTTTAAACCAAAGAACATAAGTGAAGTTGTCAACTTTTCGGCAACAAATTTAGCTATTAAAGTTATAGTTAATGTGTCTAGCGGTTTTACAACTGTAATTCCATCCCTTTTTAAATCATTTTCTACATTTTTCATATATTTTCTCCTTAGATTGACTTAATTATACATCATTCGTTTTAAAGTGTGAATTACAGTACTGTTAAAGTTGTGTGACATTTATGTTACATAAAGATTAAAAAGTTGTAGCATAGCAAAAATCCCTTGCGAAAGAAGTCGAAATTTGTTATAATGAAAATGTAATTTTTTAAAGGACAAGATAATAAACATTTAACAATATAGATATAAAATTAATTTAAATATAAAGTTAATTTATATATAAAAAGGAGGTTATTATGGAACAAGGAAATTGTACAAAATGTGTAGACAAAAAACTAATAGAAGAAACAAATGAAATTTTAAGTAAATATTCAAAACAAAAGGACAATTTAATTGCAATATTAAACGATATTCAAGAAAAATACGGTTATATTCCAAAACAATCACAATTAGAAATTTCTAATTATTTATCAATACCAATGGCAGAAATATATGGGGTTATTACTTTTTATTCTAGGTTTACCACTAATCCAAAAGGAAAATATAATATATCAGTATGTTTAGGTACTGCATGCTTTGTAAAAGGTTCACAAAGCATTTTAGAAAGAGCTAAAGAAAGGCTAAAAATAGAGGCAGGCAAAACTACAGATGATGGCTTATTTTCAATAGATGAAGTAAGATGTGTTGGAGCTTGTGGTTTAGCGCCAGTATTTATGGTAAATGACGAAGTTTATGGAAATGCAACTGTAAAAGAGTTAGACAAAGTTATTGATGAAATTATGGCAAAAGAAGGAAAGAATTAGAATAAGAAAATACGTCTAATGCGAAGAAGAGATAAAAGTACACCAGATGAGAAAAACAAAAAAGTATAATAAAGAATACACTTAATGAGGAAAACAAAAAAATTACAATCTAAAAAAGAAATACATCTGACGAGGAAAACAAAAAATTATAATCTAAAAAGAAAGAAGGGAAAGTTGTGGAAAAGGTAAAAACGATAGAGGAGATAGAAGAAATTAGAAGCAAAAAAAGAGCAGAATTAGACTTAAGAGTAAACTTAAAAGCAAACACTGTAGAAAAACATATTTTAGTATGTAGAGGAACAGGTTGTACATCTTCAAAATCTCCAAAGATTATAGAGAACTTTAGAAAAATAATAGAAGAAAAAGGCATAAAAAATGTAAGAGTTATTCAAACTGGTTGCTTTGGACTTTGTGCTAAAGGTCCAATCGTAATAATAAGACCAGAAGATGTTTTTTATGCACATGTTAAGCCAGAAGATTGCGAAGAAATTATAAATACACATATAGTAGAAGGAAAATTAGTAGAAAGATTACTTTGCAAAGACATTGATGGAACTTTGGTAAAAAGACTAGACGAGCTTAACTTTTATAAAAAGCAACAAAGAATTGCGCTTAAAAACTGCGGAATAATAGATCCAGAAGTTATTGATGAGTACATAGCATTTGATGGATATAAAGCATTAGAAAAAGTACTTACATCAATGACTAAAGAGCAAGTAATAGAAGAAATATCAAATTCAGGCTTAAGAGGTAGAGGTGGAGCAGGATTCCCAACAGGTAAAAAGTGGAGCTTTACTGCTATGGCAAAGGCTGATCAAAAATATGTAGTATGTAATGCAGATGAAGGTGACCCTGGAGCATTTATGGATAGAAGTATTCTAGAAGGTGAC
>CANQRI010000037.1 GCA_947626235.1 uncultured Clostridia bacterium
CGTGATGTTATTCCTTTCCCTAGAACGCCAAAAAATTGTGAATTTTAATTAAGAGTCTAGAGGGACGGTTCTAAAAATCCGGAATTTGGGGACAGATAAAATGTATTTTATCTGTCCCCAAATTCCGGATTTTTAGAACCGTCCCTCTAGAACCCTAGAACCGTCCTCCTAACATATTCATACAAAATAACACCTGTTGCAACTGCAGCATTTAGGCTTTCCGTTTTACCAAGCATTGGAATTTTTATTTTTCTATCTGACATATCTAATATTTCTTTTGAAACGCCATTTGCTTCATTTCCTATTACTATTGCCATTTTTTTATATTCATCTATACTATATATAGTTTCATTCGTGTCTAAACTTGTAGAAACAACTTCAAACTTATGCTTTTTCATATTCTTTAAAGTTTGCTCTAAATTTTCAACCTGAATAACATTTACCCTATAAATAGCCCCCATGGTAGAGCGAACCACTTTAGGATTATATGCATCGACCGTTTTATTACTAACTATAACCTGCGTTAAATTCACACTATCCAACGTTCTTAATATAGTACCTAAATTCCCCGGGTCTTGAATTCCGTCCAATACAAGTATAATATCTTCATCATATTTAATTTGTTCTTCATTTCCTTTTTGACCTATTACTGCTAAAATTCCCTGTGGATTTGTTACGTCAGAAAGCGTTTCAAATACTTTTTCAGTCACATAAACACAGTCTTTCTTTGCGATTTCATACATTAAACTTTTTTTAATCATTCCACTATTAGCACAATCTTCACAAATTACAATTTTCTTAATATCAGCATTTTCCTGTATAGCCTCTTCTACTAGCTTTATTCCCTCTACAATAAACTCCTTATTTAAATCTCTATACTTTTTTTCTTTTAATTTTTTTATATTTTTAATAATTTCATTATCTTTACTTGATATTACTTGCATTTTCTAATCTCCTTTAAACTATTAGGGACGGGGTTAAATAGTTTAGCTGTATTAAACTATTCACCCTTTTTTCCTAACAGCTCTATATTATTTAAAAACTCCTTAACCTCAGCTAAACTATTTAACCCCGTCCCTAATAGTTTATATGTGATGTAAGGCTGACTTCCTGGCGAAAATTTTATTCTATTTCCGTATTCTTTTATTAATGGGTTTACTACATCTATATTAAATTTTTGTGCATCAAAAATGTATACTATGCCATCCCTTTTTTGTGATACTTTTATTACATTTGCTTTTTTGCACATTTCTTTTATTCTTGCTATTTCTATTAAGTTTTCTACTTCTTTTGGTATTCCGCCGAATCTATCTATTATTTCATCTATAATATTTTGAACATCTTCTTCTGTTCTACATAGTGCTATGTCTTGATATATTTCTATTTTTTGACTACTATCACTTATAAATTCGTCTGGTATATAGCTTGATACATTTAAGTCTATTTGAACGTCTTTTTCTTCATATACTTCTATTCCTTGCATTTGTTTTATAACTTCATCTAAAAGCTTGCAGTATGTGTCATATCCTACTTGCTCCATATGACCATGTTGAATTTCGCCTAATAAGCTTCCTGCTCCTCTTATTTCTAGGTCACGCATTGCTATTTTAAATCCAGAGCCAAATTCAGTAAATTCTTTTATTGCTTTTAACCTTTTATCTGCTACTTCTGATAATAGTTTGTCTCTTTTGTATGTTACATATGCATATGCTTGCTTATTGCTTCTTCCAACTCTACCTCTTATTTGATATAGTTGAGCTAGACCTAATCTATCTGCATTTTCTACTATTATTGTGTTTGCATTTGGTATATCTATTCCAGATTCTAATATTGTTGTGCATACTAATACATTAGTTTTTCCTTCTACGAACTGCATCATTATATCTTCAAGCTCATTACCTGTCATTTTTCCATGTGCCACTGCTACATTTGCCTCTGGTACTAAAAATGATATTTCATCTGCTTTTTTATTTATTGATTCAACTTTGTTATATAAATAGAAAACTTGACCTCCTCTTTCTAGCTCCTTGGTTATTGCTTCTTTTATAACTTCTTCATCATATTCTAAAATGTAAGTTTGAACGGGTCTTCTGTTCTGTGGAGGCTCATATATAACAGACATATCTCTTACACCAACTATTGACATGTGTAGCGTTCTAGGTATTGGTGTTGCAGTCATTGTAAGTACATCAATACTTGCCTTATATTGCTTAATTTTTTCTTTATCTTTTACGCCAAACCTGTGCTCCTCATCTATTATAAGTAAACCCAAGTCTTTAAATTCAACATCTTTGCTTAATATTCTATGTGTGCCTATTACAACGTCTATTTCACCTAGTTTTAGCTTTCTTACTATTTCATCTTGCTCTTTTTTAGTTCTAAATCTATTTAAAAGTTCAACTTTTATTGCAAAGTTTTCCATTCTAGATTTAAAACTTTCGTATTGCTGATTTGCAAGTATTGTTGTTGGCACTAAATATGCAACTTGTTTTTGATCCATTACTGCTTTAAATGTTGCTCTTATTGCTACTTCAGTTTTTCCATATCCAACATCTCCACACAAAAGTCTATCCATAGGTCTTGGCTGTTCCATGTCTTTCTTGGTTTCCTCTATGCAACGAAGTTGGTCGTCTGTTTCAGCATATTCAAAACTTTCTTCAAATTCCTTTTGCCATGGTGTGTCTTTTGAAAATGCGAAACCTTTTATTTTTTGCCTTTTAGCATAAAGTTCAATTAATTCTTTTGCAACTTCTTTTAAATTATTCTTAACTTTTGCTTTTGTACTCTCCCACTCTTTTCCGCCTAATCTATTTATTTTTGGAACAGCTTCGCCTGCTCCTATATATTTTCTAATATTGTCTAAATCGTTTGTAGGAATGTACAACATATCGTCATTTCTATATCTTATTTTAATATAGTCTTTTGTAACTCCCTCTGTTTTGATAGTATTTACCCCTATAAATTGACCTATACCATGGTTTTTATGCACTACATAGTCACCAACTTGTAAGTCTGCAAATACTACCTTTTCTCCCTCTTTAAAAGCTGAAGATAATTTTCTCTTTTTCTTTACATTTGTTTCAAATAAATCTTCTCCTGTTATTACAATTAAATTCAAATCATAACATTCAAAACCTTCTGATAGTCTACCTTTTGAAACTATTACTTCACCTTTTTTGTACTCTACTTTTTCTAAATTATCTACATATTTACTCTGTATTTCTTTTTCATTTAATAAACTAGCAAACTTCCTAGAATCTTCTTCATTTCCTGCTAATACTATTATTTGCTTTTTAGACTTTTTTATGTCTTCAAATAGCAATTCCATTTCACTTTTATAATAATTTACATCTCTAAAGTTAAATACAAACTTTGTGCTACTTGCATTTGAAACTCCAAAATCCTGCTTTTCTAAATATACTACTTGTTTATCTTCTAAATTATAAACATACTCACTTATATTTTGAATTGACTGAGGAATCATTTTTTGCTTTTCTATCAATGTTTTTATTAAATTATTATTTTCTATGATTATATTTTCCTGTCTTTGATTAACCTTTGAAAATTCATCTATTAAAATTAAATACTTATCTAAATAATCTAAAAAACATCCCTGCTTTTTATAAAAGTAGTTAAAATATTTATCAATTTTACTAATATAGTTCCCACTTTTTATTTGTTCTATATCTTCTTGCCTTATCTGTTCTAATTCATTTGTTTCTAACTTTTCTTCTAAAATTTTGTTACATATATTAGTTATACTTTCTTCAATCAAAAATTCATGTGAAGGGTAAATTTCCACATTTTCTAGCATAACTGTAGACCTTTGGTCGCTTATGCTAAATTGCCTTATAGAATCTATTTCATCTCCCCAAAACTCTATTCTTATACCACTTTTTTCACTACTAGAAATATCTACAATTCCACCTCTTATGCTAAATTGCCCTCTACCTTCTACTAAATCATTTCTTTCATAGCCCAAATAAACTAATTCTTGCTTTAACTTTTCTAAATCATACGTATCTCCAACTTTAAACTTTAAAATATTTTTATATAAACTTGTTTTAGTAATCATTTTTTGCATTATTGCCTCAATAGTTGTTACAACTATTTTAGCTTTTCCATTTTTTATTTTATTTAAAGTTTCAATCCTTTCATATGGTAAGTCTTGACTTTGTGCAATATAATCATAAGTTACAATTTCCCTTTTAGGAAAATATGAAATATTTTGTTCCTTTTCAAAATAAGCTAAATCTTGAATTATTTTTTTAGCTTGAATTTCATTATACGTTACAATGCATATAGGCTTTTTAGAATACTCCTTTGTTGCATATGCAAATGCTATTTTTCCCACGTCAGATAAGCCCGATATTGTTATCGGACTATTTTTTTCTTTTATTTGTTCTATATACTCTTGAAATTTTTGGAGCTCACTTAATTTTTCTATTATTGAATTCATTATTGTCTCCTTTTTGGTTAAACACCTTTTCTATTATACCAAATTTTTTTAATCTTTGCAAACTAAACTATAAGGGACGGGGTTAAATAGTTTAGCACAAATATATTAAACTTGTTTGCAAAACATTAATATTATATATTTCGAAGTGGTTCGTGGGGACCATTTTAGAAAATGTTATGAGCAATATGCGAATTACATTTTCTTTAATGGGGCAACGTAGAAATATATAATATTAATGTTTTGCATTATAAAATAAAGGCACTAAACTATTTAACCCCGTCCCTTATAGTTTAGCATATTTTATATTTTTACCAATATACATATTATTAAGTGAGGTATTATATGAAAGCAATTTGTTATAACAAACCTAAATTTATTTTCCTATCTTTAAAAAGAAATATTATACCTTTAATATTTTGTGCTTTTACAATATTTTTAGTATTGTTCTCAAATAAAAATTTAGTTGCTGCAAAGTCTGGGTTATTGCTATGGGCAAACAATGTTGTACCTGCTTTGCTTCCATTTTTCATAGCAACTGAATTACTTTCATACACTAATATTGTTGAAAAAATAGGAAAAATTTTAAACCCAATTATGAGACCAATATTTAATATTCCAGGTTGTGGCGCATACGCCTTTATAATGGGTATAATTAGTGGTTACCCGATTGGTGCAAAAATTGTTACTAATTTTAGTGAAAATGGTCTTTGTACAAAAGAAGAAGCAGAAAGAATGCTTGCTTTTACAAACAATTCTGGACCTCTTTTTATAATTGGAACCGTTGGAATCACTTTATTTGGCAATAGTTTAATTGGTATTTTACTTTTTATTACTCATTTGCTTGCTTGCATAAGTGTAGGCATTTGCTTTAGATTTTGGAAATCAAAAAAATCTTATGAAGGTAAAAATATAAAAAAATTTAACAAGAATCAAAAAGTTTATGTACAAAATTCTAATATTGTACATTTGTCAAATTTAGGTGAAGTTTTAAGTAAAAGTATAATGTCTGCAATTAATACAGTTGTTATGATAGGTGGATTTGTAGTTCTTTTTAGTGTAATACTTTCAATTTTAAATAGTAGCCATATAATTACATTAATTGCACAAACATTTAATCCTATTCTTAAAATTTTTGGAATAAATGATTTTAGATTTGCCACAGCTTTTATATCTGGCATAATAGAATTAACAAACGGAGCTAGTTTAATTTGTGCTATTCCTTGTAAATCAATTTCTATTAACATTATACTATGTGCATTTTTGTTAGGTTTTGGTGGCATTTCTATTCTATTTCAAGTATTTAGTATTACTTCTAAATCTGATGTTTCTATAAAGCCATATATAATTGGTAAAATTCTGCAAGCCATTTTCGCAACTATATATACAATATTTTTTGTTAATTTTTTTCCTATTTTTAACTTAAATTTATAATTTTAATAGGAAATGAAATATGCTTTTATTAAATTTTCATCATTATGGATATTTTCTTAAAAATCAAGAAAGGAATGAATTTTATTATGGATAAAAACTTTGACTATAATAATTTAGGGAATAATTTTGGCAATAACTTTGCAAATAATTTTGGATACTATTCTCCTCAATATGATACAAATGATAACTCCTATTTTGATAATTTTAACCCTGTTATGCAATATGAACAAGCGTATATGTATTATAGGTATATGACTCAACAACTAGAGTATAAAATAAAATGTAAGGAATATGAAAATTTATGCAGTTCTCCACGGCAATAATGGAACACGGAAATAATGGTATACGGTAATAACGCATCAAGGCAAACTCAAAAAAGCAATATGATGTAAGCTATATATGGGGTAAAAGTCCAGTTTTAACTTTATATTAAAACTGGACTTTTATTTAATTACTAAGTATATTGTTTTACCAAATCTTCTATTATGTCTTCACTTTCTGGCATTACTTCTTTTGTTACTAAAAAATCTAAAATTCTATTTATAATACTTTCACTTGATGTGACATTATCTATATTCATTACATTTATATTTTCTTTCATGTGATTTTCTTTTACAATTTCAAATCCAAATTTTTCATTCTTTAGCTTATAGTAATTAATGTGCTCCTTAAAAGTACGTCCCCCTTCTTTTAAAATTTTGCTTATTTCTATGGTGCCATACAATTTTTTCATCAGTTTTATCCTCCTTTTATAAAATACAAAAAGTATTGTACATCAATTTCCAATATTTTACAAGAACTTTTCATCTTCCTTTTTCGACAAAATTCTACCTTTTACTTCTGGAGGCTACTTTTGAGGCCACTACTATGGCTTGATAGCACAATTTTTTATCTAGCAAAATCTTCTATTTGGCAAATTTTTCCTATTTATTATATCATTCTATTTTTATTTTTTTATATTTATTACATCATTCTATTTTTATTTTTCCTATTTATTGCATCATTCTATTTTTATTTTTTCTATTTAGCACCAGCTTCTACTATAAATATTTTTTACAAAGCTCTTTCTATCTTCCGGCCCATTCCGTCCGCCACCGCCTCCGGCCACCGGCCTCCACCAGAGAAGCCTCCTCCTCCGCCAGAGCCACTTGATGAAGAATGAGCAGCTATTTCAGATAAAGATGTAGAATATGCTCTATTGGTACTACTATTTATACTACTTATAGGATTATAATCTGATATATTGTATATTATGTGGAAGGTTGCAAAATTCAACACTTGATATTTTTCCACAACTTCATTTTCCCAATATTCTTCCACAAAAACTTCTGGATATTTAGCTTTCATTTGCTCTATTACTGTAGTTGCTTCCCCAAATGCAGTAGCAAATATTAAATACTTTTCCCACAACACAAGATCTGGAACACCTTTCTCTTCAATTAAAGAAAATTCCTCCATGAATCTTGCAAGTGCTCTCCATTGTTCTCTTTCTTCTGTGCCCTTTTGTGTTAACACAGCTATTTTATTTTGAATTTTTGAATTCAATTTTAATTTTATCAATAATGTTGCAATTAACGGTAACAACACTAAAGCTATTATTAAAAAGTCAATTTCAAAGCCTACTCCAAATACATTTATATATGCCCTATTTAAAATTGGCAATAACCCTATTATATAGCTTATTACAATAACTTTTATTGCTCCCAGCAACAAAGAATACATGCCTTCTGCTCTAGTAGATTTTTCATATAACTTTTGATTTGCCTTATCAACAAGATTTTGTCTATATAAGCTATCTCTTGACTTATTAACCATTTGATTTATTAATCTACTATATTGTGTATAATTATTTTTAGCATAAGAATTTATCTTTGAAATTTCAAATTCTCCTTTTTGCTCTTTATAAGTAGATTTTAATATTGCAAACACTGCTTTTTCATCTTCATTTAATCCATTGTCATCTTTTATTACGCTTACATATACTTTTTTATCTTCTGTTCTTAATTTTATATAACCTTTATAAGCAAGATTTAAAATTGTTGAAGATACTATATCTGCCTGATGACTTGCTATATTCTTGTTACTCTTATTAAAATAATATAAATACGCTGCCTCTGGAGGGGTTGAAGAACCATCTCTTGGAATATCTCTAAAATACTTTAATCTTTTATGTACTATTCCATCGTCTTTTTGTTTGCTAATTTTATAAAATTTAATAATTTGTACAATGTTAATAATTATTGCTACTATATATATTGCTATTAATATAAAAGCAAAATAAATTGAACCAACATTGCTTTCATTTGCCCACTCACTTTCTTCTTCCACGATTGTATCTAAATATGAATAATTTCTTATTTTACCAGCTACAACATTAAACATATCTTCTGTAGATACTGCTCTTACTTCTAGCATTCTTCCATCATTTAAATTATCTATTGAAAATTGCATTTGATTATTTGATACAATATTTATAATTCCATTTAAAGGTCCATGACCCCATACTTTTAAGTTTCCAATTTCACTAACACTCTTTGGCATAGTAATTGTTCCTGTGACTTTTTTTACTGGTATAGCATTTTCTTCGCTTAATAATTTCCAATAAAATTCTTCACAGTCTTTATAACTATTAACCACATCTGTTACAGTATAAGATATTTCATATTTTTTCTTTCCTATACTTTTTTCCATTCCAGTTCCCCATGCAATTTCAAACTGCCTTGAATTTATATATAATGCATAATAGCAATCTGTTGTAACATGGTACATTTCTTGGTCTATTTGATATAAATATTTGCCAGTGTCCAAATCTTTAACTGTTACATCTACAATATCTCCAAAAGAACTGCCTTTTTTAGTGAAATTTCTAAAAAGAGTATTAGTATGACTAATATATACATCCCACGTTTCTGTTATTGTTGCACTCCCATTTTCATGTAAAACTACATCATAATTTAACTTGTCCATAATTTGACTTTTACCAGTAATTCTTTCATCAATTAATAATAATAAAAATATAATAAAAAGCATTACTGCGAATAATATTAATAAATTTCTAATTTTCTTTTTTAGGTTTTTTACATCTATTTTCATACTCATACTACTCCCTTTAATATTATATTAAAATTATACATTAGTAAGTTTTTATTTTCAATATTGATATTTATTATTTTGCTAAACTTTCTTGCTCGCATTGCTTGATTATATCAGAATTTTCTATAATATCATATAATTTCATTTTTTTACTATATTTTATATTTTCTGAAATAACCAACCACCATAAATAAGCTAAAATAATTAATATTGCTACATTTTTTAGATATAGTATTGCTATACTACTTATTGCTGTTAATATTGATATTGTTATGTTTGAGATTAAATTTGTATATATATATGATTTTTTTAACCCATAAAAAATATGTAACATATTTTTTACAATTCTTCCCCCATCTAGTGGGTATATAGGAATTAAATTAAATACTGCTATTAAAATATTACTATAAATTATTACTTCTCTATTTATTCCAAATGGTTCAAAATTAAATATCATAAATATCAAAAATATTATTAAGTTTGTTATAGGTCCAGCTAGTGATACTAATATTTTTTTAACAGCCAACTTATTTCCATTTTTCACTTTTTTATTATAATCATTACATGTTGTTTTAAATCCAATAGCTGCCCCTATTGGTAATATTGTAAAGCTTTTAGGCTTAAACCCTAAAATTACACCCATTAATAAATGTCCTATTTCATGTATTATTGCGAAACACATTAATATTGCATATACTTCTATTTGTTTTGTTATAAAAAATAATAAAATTAGTAAAAAAATTTTTAAATTTAACTTAATTTGCATAGTTTTCTCCTTTAGTATATAAATGTTATATTCTTTAGAATGCCATTATATATTCTGGGTTTACTGTTCTTCCGCTTCTTCTCACTTCAAAATGTAGATGTGGACCTGTTGCATTTCCTGTTTCTCCTACCTCACCTACTTGCATTCCTTGTGCTACTGTCTGACCTGTTTGCAAATATATTTTACTGCAGTGTGCATATAAAGTTATAACTTCTCCATTTTGTATATATATGTGATTTCCATAACTTCCTTCTGATGAAAATTCTACAACTGTTCCTGCCATTGCTGCACAAAAAACAGTTCCTGTATTAGCTGCAATGTCTATTCCTTTATGATTTCCTGACACTATTTCTGTTGCTTCTCTTGGACCATATCTTGAAGTTATTGTTCCTTTAAGTGGAAGAATAAAGCTACAATTTGCTTTTATAAAATTTGCATCTATTTCCATTTGTGATAGTTCTACTGATTGCCCCACCACACTATCATCATCTGTACCTCCACCAATTCCTAATTCTGAATTTTGCACATTATTGCTATCATTATTTGTTTGTTCACTTCCATCTGTTTGATTATCTATATTTGTTTGAGCATTTCCATTTTGCTGATCATTTGTATTTGATTGTGCACCTCCATTTTGCTGTTCGTTTGTATTTTCCTGTGCATCACTATTTTGTTCTTCATTTGCTTGAATGTCTCCATTTTGTTCTTCACTTGTATTTTGTGCATCTTCGTTTGTCTGTACATTCGAATTAGCTTCTAAATTTTGATTATCACTATTTTCTTCATTTTTATTAAATCCAAAAATCCAGTTTATCGTATTATTATAATAATTATTTACTGTATCATACACACTTTGGAAGTTTATGTCATATGATAAAAACTCTTTTGCTCTTTGCAATACATTTTCTGAAAATATGTAATTTGAATTTTTTATCAAGTAAAATATTAAATATATAACTAAACAAATTAAAACTTGTAATATTACTTTTTTTAGCATCATATATTCTGGTTTTGAATTAACATTTACCGAAGAACTAGATACTCTTATACTTCCGTTATATTTTTCTTTTCTTCTATTGTATATTTCCTCGGCTCGCCTTATTCTTTCCTCCGAGCTCATAGTTTTTTCCAATATTAACACCTCTTTCTTTTTCATTTATATTCCATTTTGAATGTTTTATTACTAAATTTGTCCATGTTTTTTTACAAAAAAATAGAGAATATTTATAAAATATTCTCCCTAAAATTTATTACCTAAACAATAAACACATACTTGTTAACACTGAAAAAGTAGCTAAAAAATATGAAATAATTTTAAGTCTTTTATACTGCATCTTTAATTTTTTATTTTTATATATATCATTAATTTCTTTTTTGCTTACTCTATCTATATATTCATTCACTATAAGTTCTGCCTCTTTTATAACATATTCGTTATTCTTAAATTTGTTTTCTACTTTATTTTCAACTTTTCCATTTACTTTATCTACAGCTTCTGTTTTATGTAGTTTAACGTTATTTTTTAATACCACAAATGCCTCTTCTATCATATTCGAAGGTAAATTTTTTAGCACTATCATATTTTTCATATCGTGAATTTCCATATAAACTTTCTCCTTTTCAAGTTAGTTTATATAAATTTTTTCCACTCTTTACATTTATATACCTATTGTATTAAAAATCCCATTACATTACATATTTTATCATATTAGATATTCGCACATATATAGCCTTTGCAACATTACATGCATTTAATTGTATTAAAAATTCCATTAGCCACAATATCTGCAAGTTCAATAACAGAATTTAAAGAAACATTTTGAAGCGATATAAAATTATATTTTGGTATTTTTAAATCTTTACCAACAACTGCTTTTATTGATATATCCCCTATTTCAAATTTATTCTTATTTAATACATTACCTAAAATTGTTTTTTCCATTGTTACATATATATTCCCTACATTTTCTTTTTTCGAAAGTGCCGCATCTACTACAATAATGTATGAATTTTTACTTAATATCTCACCAATTTTATCTCCCAAATTTTCATGATTAATTGGATTTTTCAGTGTTCCATATACATTTATATTATCAATATTATACTCTTTCAAATATTCAATTAACTTTGTCCCTACTATAGGTCCGAAGCAATCTCCTGTCATTTTATCTGTACCCACACACAAAAATATTAAATTATTATCGTTTCTTTTTAGCTTATATAATTTATATAACTTACTGCTAAAATCATTTTCAAATTTTTCTTGCAATGTTTCTTCTCTGTTATATGCTAAATTCATACTTTTATGAAAAATACCCCTTTCCTGCTTTTTGATTTATTACTTTTTGTTTTGTTGTTACTCTTTGTTTTGTTACTTTTTTGCCATTTTTAAATTTATAAAGTATTTTAAAATTATCTCAAAAATCATGTTTAAAACTGCCTAATCCTAACTTTATGATATTTCTTAAATAATTTTTTAACTGTCCAATCCTAAATCTATGGAATTTCTTAAATAATTTTAAAACTGTACAATTTATTTGTATTCAAATTATTTCATTTTATACTTCTTTTTTATTTTCTTGTACCAATTATTATATTAATATCGGGGTTATTTTGATATTTCTTTACTATATCACTTGAAAATCCTGCTAATTCATTTGATAGTATTATAGTATCGTATTTTTCATTTACTAATTCCGCCATTTTATTGTCTATTTCTTCTGGTTCACTTAATCTTTCAACTCTCATACCCAACTTCTCTGCCATTTTAAAATTCATATTGTCATTCTCATTTTTTATCCATGATATTTTCACACAAATCCCTCCTTAAACTATTAGGGACGGGGTTAAATAGTTTAGCACACACTATATTTATATTATTTACAAAACATTAATATTATATATTTTTGCGTTGCCCCATTTAAGAAAATGTAATTCGCATATTGCTCATAACATTTTCTAAAACGGTCCCCACGAACCACTTAAAAATATATAATATTAATGTTTTGTAAAGTATTTTAACACATTGGTGCTAAACTATTTAACCCCGTCCCTAATAGTTTAACTGAATTTGTAAATTTTATGCAAAATATTTACATAATTAAAATTTTATGTTAAAATCTAGTGCAGAGTTTTATTACAATTTTATAAAAAGGAAGTTAGTAGTAAGTGTTTATGAAACCATTAACACATTTCATTTTAAGGAGGGCATTATGAATTTTATTACTAATCACATTGGAATAATTGCCATTGTTGTGGCAATTGTCGGCATTATCGTTTTCCTTGCAGCCATCTATCGGGTTGCTGACATCGATAAAGCACTGATTGTCACTGGCGGTAAGGAACCTGTTATCAAGGTGTCTGGCGGTTCTTTCGTAATTCCTATTTTCCGCAAAGCAAGCTACTTTGATTTATGTATGCTTACTGTACAGGCAGATAAAGACGAAATTAAAACTTGCACTGCTGTACCTATTGTTGCGGACTGGACTGCTCAAATTCGTCCTTGCGTTACAGATGAAGCTAAACTTCGTACAGCAATTATTTCCTTTAAGGAACGTGGTAACGACGGCATTATTGCAGATGTTAAGCTCACTCTTATGGGTGCAGTACGTGATGTTGTTGCCTCTATGACTCCTGAAGCAATTTTGAAGGACAAAGAGGCTTTTAAGCAGGAAATTCAGAAAAGTGTCGCTGATGAGATGGATAACATGGGCCTTGAGCTTGTATCTCTGAACATTCAGGATATTTCTGATACTAATGACTACTTTAACAATATCGCCGCTCTGGATTCCGCCGAAAAGCGCAAAGCAGCCGAAATTAAGCAGGCAGAAGTTGATCAGGTAACTCGTGAAAGGAAAGCAGAAGCAACTAGAGCTGCTGAAATTGCTGAAGCCACTGCTAGAAAGGAAACTGAAATTTCCAAAATGGAGGCAGAGCTTGCCGAGAAGGAAAAGCGTAAAGACACCGATATGAAACTTGCAGAGTTCAAAATTGCAACCGAAACTGCAAACGCAGATGCTAACGTTGCTGGCGAACTGCAAAAAACACTTCGTGAACGTGAAGTTGAGGAACGCAAGGGTGCCGTTGCCGTTATGAAGGCCGAACAGGAAAACCTTGCAG
>CANQRI010000038.1 GCA_947626235.1 uncultured Clostridia bacterium
AAGATGGTAAATTAGTTGGTGATGTTGATTTCGCAAATGTAAGCAAAAAAGCATCTTACATAACGCCAGTTCCAGGTGGAGTTGGACCTATGACGGTTGCGATGTTATTACATAATGTTGTTATAGCTGCTAAATATTTAAATGAACAATAGTATTAAATAGAGGATTATAAAAAGGGCTTATTTTTAGAAAGTTATTTCTAAAAGTGGGCTCTTTTTAAGTAAATTGGGCTTTTGGAGGATACATTGAATAATGAAAAGGTCTTTTGACAAAGGAGTATTTAGCAACAATGATTATTTAATAAAAAAGAAAGGAATAACTAAATGGAAGAATTAAAATATTGGTTATGGATTTCTAAAATAAAAAATTTAGGAAGCATAACTATTCAAAAATTATTAAAAAAATATGGAAGTCCAGGTAAAATATATAATTTAAATAAAGAAGAGCTACTGGAGGTAGTTGGAGAAAAAATAGCTAAAGAAATTTTAGACATAAAGTATAAAGAAAACTTGGAATCGGAACTCATGTATTTAAAAAGAAACAATATAGAACTTATATCAATTATGGATAGTAGATATCCTAAAAAGTTACAAGAGATTTATGATAAACCAATCTGTTTATATGTAAAAGGGAATGTAGAAATATTAAATAGTTTTTCTATTGCAATTATAGGTTGTAGAAATAATACTGAATATGGTGAGCAAATGGCAAGAAAAATAACGCAAGATTTAGTACAAAGAAATGTAGTAACAGTAAGTGGTTTAGCAAGAGGCATTGATAGTATAACACATAAAGCAACAGTAGAAAAAAATGGTAAAACAATAGCTGTAATAGGAAGTGGTTTGGATAATTTATATCCAAAGGAAAATATAAGACTAGCAAGAAATATAATAGAAAAGGGTGGAGCTATAATAACAGAATATCCTATGGGAACTAAACCAGAAAAAATGAATTTCCCTGCAAGAAATAGAATTATAAGTGGAATTTCAAATGGAATTGTAGTAGTAGAAGCCAAAAAGAAAAGTGGAACTATGATAACGGTAGATTTTGCTTTAGAACAAGGAAGAGAGGTATTTTGTGTGCCGGGAAATGTTAATTCTAAAAATTCTGAAGGGACAAATGAATTGATAAAAGAAGGAGCAAGTATAGTTACAAAGGTTCAAGATATATTACAAGAATTCTATTGACTACAATTTTTAATTTGATATAATACAAATACTGAAACATAGGAAGAAAAGAAGTGATAAATATGGAAGAATTAGAAACACAAATAGAAGTAGAAGACAGCACTGAATTAAGAAAAAAGAAAATTAATAATATAAAAATATATCCAATATATAGAGCATTAACATGGGATTTACTATTTTATTATTCAATAATTTACTTGTTTTTTACTATAGAAAAAGGAATGAGTGTACTACAAGTATTTCAAATTGAAGCATTTTACTTGGCTTTTAAGGCTATAGTACAAATTCCATCTACTATGGTAATAGAAAAGCTTGGAAAAAGAAGAAGTTTAATAATAGCTAATTTTATATTAGCAATACATATATTAGTAATAATGCTCGCACCAAATTTCATTTGGTTAATAGTATCACAAGCATTATGTGCAGTTGCATTTGTAATAAAAGGAACATGTGAAACAGACATGTTATATGATTCAATACCGCATGGAGAAAAAAGAGGAGTAAAATTTTCTAAAATAGAAGGAAAATCAACCTCAATGTATTATTATATAGATGCAATAACCGCATTTGCATCAGGATTTTTGTTTGTAATAAATTCATATTTACCATTAATTTTGTGTTTTATAGTAGCGTTAATAACATTTTTCATATCAACAAAATTTGAGAATATACAAGAAAAAGCAGATAAAATACAAATAAAAGAAGAAATTAGAGATGTAAAAAATTCTTTTAGAAATATATTTAAATCAAAAAGGCTAGTAAGTTTATTAGTATTTAATATAGTTTTTATATTTATGATAAAAGCATTACAAGTTTTTAGGAATACTACTTTAATGGCAATAGGAATACCAGAGCAATATTTCGGAGTAATTTTTTCAATAATGGGCTTAATTGCAGGAATATCTGCTAGAAATCAAGGAAAAATACATAAAAAATATAGAAATAAAACTTTAGGTTTTTTGGCAAAACCATTAGCGACTTCATGTTTATTAATGGGTGTAATTTTGTTGTTTAATATGCCAATGGGAGTAACTTTGCCAGTAATATTGATATTATTTACAGTACAATATGTAATGAAAGGTCCATATTATACCTTAATTAAACAATATTTAAATAATTTTACAGATAGTAAAACAAGAGTAAGAATATCAACTGCAAATAATTTGGCTGAAAATGTAGTGGTATCAATTCTTATATTTATATTGTCATATATTGTAGAAATAATACCAATTTCGTACTCTTTGTTAGTGGTTGGAGCAGTATCATTAATAGTAGTTATATTTTTACTAGATTATATGAAAAAAACAGTAGGCAAAAAGCCAGAAGAATATAGCAAGAGTGACTTTTTAGTAAAATTATAAAGATTATAAAGCAAAAGATTGATATATTATTTATTTATCAACTCCCAGCTGCATAATAGCTTGTATAACAAATTTTATAAACATAAAATTTGTTAACAATCTATAATTTGCTGGTCCCCACAAAATGTTGATAAATAAATAATATATTAATCTTTTGCTAAATATAAAAATGCTAAAATTTTGCTATAAAAGTTGTTGACAAATAAAAGAAGTTAATAGATAATATACATGTAAAACATGAGAAAAAATAGATGAAGTACTAAGGAGGAAGTTTATAGATGTTCATATTTAATAAAATAACAGTAAATTCTCAACTACCAAAAAGAATATCTGCTTTAGGAGAAATTGCAAATAATTTATGGTGGTCTTGGAATGTCGAATTTTTAGGCCTATTCAGAGAAATTGATTCAGATTTATGGGAAACAGTAGAAAAAAATCCAACAAAATTTTTAAAATTAGTATCACAAGAAAAGTTAGAAAATGCTGCAAATAATGCAGAGTTCTTAAGAAGATATGATAAAATCAGTAAAGATTTTGAAGATTATATGAATAGTAAGTCCACATGGTTTTCAAGAAATTATCCAGATAATGCAAATGATGTAATAGCATATTTTTCAGCAGAATATGGGTTAGATCAAATTCTATCTATATATTCTGGTGGACTTGGAATTTTATCAGGTGACCATTTAAAATCAGCAAGTGATTTAGGGTTACCTTTAGTTGCTGTAGGCTTATTGTATAAAAATGGATATTTTCACCAAGAAATAGATGGATATGGAAATCAAGAAACAGAATATAAAAGTTTAGATATATCATCACTTCCTATTACTAGAGTAAAAGATGAAGAAGGTAAAGATTTAATAGTATATGTAAAATTTCCTAAAAGAAGATTATACTTAAAGGTATGGCAAATAAATGTAGGAAGAGTAAAACTATATTTATTAGATTCAGATATAGAAGAAAATAATGAAGAATATAGAGGAGTAACAACAACGCTTTATGGTGGAGATCAAGAAATGAGAATACAACAGGAAATTGTTTTAGGTATGGCTGGTGTAAGTTTATTAAGACTACTTAAAATAAATCCTACAGTTTATCACATGAATGAAGGACATTCTTCTTTCTTAATATTAGAGTTAATAAAAAATTTAATGAAGGATAAACAAATATCTTTTGAATTAGCAAGGGATATAGCATCAAGCAAAACTGTATTTACAACACATACGCCAGTTCCTGCTGGAAATGATATTTTCCCAGTAGATTTAGTTTTGAAGTATTTTAAAGATTATTGGGAAAGATTTGGAATTTCACAGC
This sequence comes from uncultured Clostridia bacterium, assembly GCA_947626235.1. Taxonomy (GTDB): domain Bacteria; phylum Bacillota; class Clostridia; order TANB77; family CAG-508; genus UMGS1663. The sequence goes on from CANQRI010000038.1 coordinate 3,863, forward strand.
AAGAATTTTTAGAGATGGGAATGAAACCAAATCACAATGAAAATGATGGTTATAACATGGCTATATTAGCATTAAAAGTTGCAGGCAAAAAGAACGGTGTAAGTAAACTTCATGGTGCAGTATCAAGAGAGCTATTTGCAGATGTATGGCCTAATATAGCACCAAATGAATCTCCAATAACGCATATAACAAATGGAATTCATACCTGTACATGGCTTGCTAAAGAAATGAAACAATTATATAATAAATATTTAGACCCATATTGGCAAGATAATATATGTTTAGACTCAACTTGGGACAAAATAAATGATATTCCAAATGAAGAACTATGGGCATCACATAAATTAAGAAAACAAAAATTAATAAATTTTGTAAAAGAAAGTACTACTACAAGATTAAGAAGAAGTGGCTATAGTTATGAAGAAATAAACAATATTACCTCAAAATTAAGTGCAGATGCATTAACAATAGGTTTTGCAAGAAGGTTTGCAACATATAAAAGGGCAACTTTACTATTTAAAGATTTAGAAAGAATAACTCAAATAATGAATGACGAGAAAAGGCCTATACAAATAATAATAGCAGGAAAAGCACATCCAGCTGATAAGCAAGGTCAAGACTTAATAAGGTACATACATGAAATTTCAATGAAGCCACAGTTTAAAGGAAAAGTATTTTTATTAGAAAATTATAATATGTCAGTTTCAAGGCATTTAATTAGTGGAGTAGATGTATGGTTAAATACTCCAAGGCGTCCAATGGAAGCATCTGGTACAAGTGGTCAAAAGGCTGCAGTAAATGGAGTTGTAAACTTTAGTGTATTAGATGGCTGGTGGGCAGAAGGTTATAATCAAAGAAATGGTTGGGCTATTGGAGCAAATAAAAATTATGATAATTACGAACTTCAAGATATAGAAGATAGCCAAAGCATATATTCAACATTAGAAAATAAAGTAATACCTATGTACTATAATAGAAATGAAAAAGGTGTTTCTGACGAATGGGTAGAGTTAATGAAAAATTCAATAACATCAATAGGAGGAAAATACAGCACTTCAAGAATGCTTGTAGACTATATAACAAAATTATATATGCCACTTGCAAATTTATATAATAAGTATTATCAAAATTTAGATGTAGTTACAGAGTTTGATAGTTGGAAAAGTTCAATTTATACAAGTTGGGAAAAGGTCGAATTAATTGCAGAAAATAATTTAGATAATATTACAATAGATGCAGGAAATAATATAGAAGTAAAATGTAAGTTGAAATTGCCTAATATAGCACCAGAAAATGTAGAAGCGCAAGTATATTATGGAAAAATAAAAGAAAATGGAGTTATTGAAAAAATAGCAGTAATTCCTATGAAATTATATGAAACAGATGAAGTGCAGTCAACATTCTCTTATAAAGCAAAAATAGAGCTTACAACAGGTGGAGATTATGGTTATACATTTAGGGTAATGCCTAAACACGAAATGATATTAGATAGTGAAAATTTAAATTTAATTAAATGGCTTGTAAAATAATTGGAAAAGTGCATAACAATAAAAAGTTATGCACTTTTTGCATGTTGCAAAGTTTATTTTTTTGTGTTAGCATAATAAAAAAGTTTGTTGAAAGGAATAGTAAAAATGAAGAAGAAAATTTGTATAATTTGTATTATCTTAATTTTAATTATAGGAACTATAGCTTTTATAATATATCAAAATCAAAGCAAAAACACACCAGAAGAAGTATTACAAACATATATGTCATATATAGAACAAAAAAATTACTCTGGAATGTATAGTTTATTAAATGCAGAAACAAAGGAAAGAGTAACTGAAGAAGATTTTACTACAAGAAATAAGAATATATATGAGGGAATTGAAGTCCAAAATTTAAATATAAATATAATAAAAACAGATAAAAAAGATAATAATGCTGAAATAGTTTATTCTACTAAAATGGATACTATAGCAGGAAAAATTACTTTTCCTAATACTGCAATTTTAACAAAAAATGAAGATAAAATGTATGAACTATCTTGGAATTCTACAATGATTTTTCCAGAATTAAAAGATGAGTACAAAGTTAGAGTGTCAACTTTAACGGCAAAAAGAGGAACTATTTATGATAGAAACGATATTGTTGTTGCAGAAGATGGAATTGCATCTCAAATTGGGTTTGTACCAGGAAAAATGAACGCAGATACTAAAAATGCAGATATAGAAAAAATATCTAATTTATTAGGTATTTCAGTAGATACAATAAATAGTGCATTATCTGCATCGTATGTTAAGGACGACACTTTCGTGCCTTTAAAAACAGTATTAAAAACAAAGCAAGAATTAAAAAATGCTACTTTAGAGGTAAAAGGAATAAAAATTATAGATGTAACTGAAAGAGTATATCCTTATGAAGAAGCTACAGGTGCATTACTTGGGTATATTCAAACAATTGGAGAAGAAGAATTAAAACAAAAACAAGCAGAGGGCTATACTGCATCTTCAAAAATAGGAAAAGAAGGACTAGAAAGAGCTTTTGAAAGTAGATTACATGCACAAAATGGAGCAGAAATATATATTGAAGATGAAAATGGAAATAAGAGCAAAACACTTGCAAAAGTGGATGCAAAAAACGGAGAAAATGTAAAGCTTACAATAGATGTATTAAAACAGCAAAATGCATATAATCAATTTAAAGAAGATAAATCTGCATGTGTAATGATGAATCCATATACGGGCGAAATTTTAGCACTTGTTACAACGCCTACATATAATAGTAATGATTTTACTTTAGGAATGACAAATGAAAAATGGCAAAGCTTAACACAAGATTCTGCTAATCCTTTGTATAATAGATATTTGGCAAGCTATGCACCAGGCTCATCTTTTAAGCCTATTGTAGGTGCTATAGGGCTAAATACAGGTTCATTTACAGCAGATGAAGATTTTGGAGCAAGTGGTACAAGGTGGCAAAACAGTAACAGTTGGGGCGATTTCTATATAACTACATTAACTACATATAGTGGAAAAGCAAACTTGCAAAATGCACTTATATATTCAGATAATATTTATTTTGCAAAGGCTGCTCTAAAAATTGGAGCAGAAAATATGAAAACTAATTTACAAAAATTAGGTTTTGCAAAAGAAATTGAATTTGTACAAAGTATTACAAAATCTACATATTCTAATACAGATGGTTTTGTAAATGAAACTGCACTTGCAAATACAGGCTACGGTCAGGCTGAAGTATTAGTTAACCCTATTCATGCTGGAATGATGTATAGTAGTTTTGTAAATGATGGAAATATGATAATGCCATATATAGAATATAACAAAAATGCACAGAAAGTATATTATGAAGAAGGTGTATTTTCAAAAGAAGTTGCAAACACAATTAAACAAGATTTAATACAGGTTGTTGAAAATAGTGATGGAACGGCACATGGATTAAAAATAAATGGAAAAACTATTGCAGCAAAAACTGGTACAGCGGAAGTAAAGGCAAGTAAAGATGATACTGAAGGAAGAGAAATAGGCTGGCTTAATAGTTTTAACGTAGGAGAAAGCGAGGAAAATTCTTTGCTTATAATTAGTATGGTGGAAGATGTGCAAAGTAAGGGTGGAAGCCATTATTTGATTCCAAAAGTTAAAAATTTATATTAAAATAATTAAAGTGAGTTTATGAAAAATTAGCCAAATATGAATATATTATTTTTTTAGTAACTCCCAACTGCATAATAGCTTGTAAAAAAAATTTATTTATGCAAAACAAGTTTTACAAAATAAATTTTTTTACAATCTATAATTTGTTGGTCCCCACAAAATGTTACTAAAAAAATAATATATTCATATTTGGCTTTATATTTATAACTTTATTACTTATTTATGCCAGAAGAAGTAACATTTTGCACATATATTTTATAGCTACATGAAAGCAAAACTGATTTTAGCAAATATAGGCTATCATGGCTTGAGTGTTTATCTATAAAATCTTTTCTTGTATAAGTGCAAACCAATGCTTCTTCAAATAATTTACAAAATTTATCATAAGCATTTTGCAAATTTGAATCAGTTAGAGCAATATTAATCAAATTGTTTATATCTTGCATACTATAAACTTGTTTTAAAACACAAATTACAAACAATTTAGCAATTTGAGATTTAGAATATTGCTTTTTTACAGGTGGTTCAATTAAATCATTTTTTACATAGTTATTTATCATTGTTTTGGTAAGAATTTGATTTTCATCATCTTTTTTTTCATTATTACAAAATATAAATGGAGATAGGCAAGAATTTACAAGTGTAACTACTTGATCTAAATATAAATTTATATTTGGTAATTCATTCCATGTAGGTATGTGAAATGCGTCTATTGAAACATTCATATTGTTAGTCATAAGTTTCAGCCCTTTCTATATTTATTTGTAAATTTTACTACACATTTAGGCATTATAATAACATTTTTAGAATGGTTAGTCAATAGGTTGACAGAGTACAAAAGAAATGATAATCTAGTACAATAAACTAGATAAAAAGTTATCATAAACTTAAATGAGGTTATCGAAAGATAATTGTTTCATTTTATAGATGGGAGGAAATACAAATGAAAGGTATAAAATTAGGAAATAAGGAATCAAAATATCCAATTATACAAGGAGGAATGGGAGTAGGAGTATCTCTTCATAAATTAGCAGGGACAGTGAGCAGAGAAGGTGGAATAGGAATAATTTCAACAGCAGATATTGGATATAAAGAAGAAGATTTTTATCAAAATCCAAGGCAAGCAAATTTGAGAGCTATTGGAAAAGAAATAGAAATGGCAAGGCAAATAGCAGGAGATGACAAAATATTAGGAGTCAATATAATGGTAGCATTAAGTGATTATGATGAAATAGTAAAGGAATGTGTAAAAAATAATATAGATTTAATTATATCAGGAGCAGGAATTCCAAAGGATTTACCACAATATGTAAAAGGAACAGATACTAAAATAGCACCAATAGTGTCATCACTTAGATGTTGTAAATTAATAGTAAAACATTGGATTAGTAAATATAATTATGTACCAGATATGATTGTAATAGAAGGACCAGAAGCAGGAGGGCATTTAGGATTTAAAAGAGACGAGTTAGATGAGAGTTGCAAGCCCAAATTAGAAGATATAACAAAAGAAGTAGTAGAGTATGTAAAAGAAGTAGAAAAAGAGCAAAATAAAGAAATTCCAGTTATTGTAGCAGGAGGAATTTGGGATAATAAGGATATAGAGAAATACTTAAGTATTGGTGCATCAGGAGTTCAAATGGCAACAAGGTTTGTTACTACAAATGAATGTGATGCTTCAGATGAATTCAAAAATGCATATATAAATGCTAAAAGTGAAGATGTAAAAATAATTACAAGTCCAGTAGGAATGCCTGGAAGGGCAGTTTACAATAAATTTATAGAAAAAACCGAAAATGAAAAATGCACAATAAATAGATGTTACAATTGCATAAAAACTTGTAATGTAGCAAATACTCCATATTGCATAACAAAAGCTTTAATCAATGCAGTTAAAGGAGATACTGCTAATGGCTTAGTATTTTGTGGAAGTAATGTATATAGGGCAGATAAAATTGTTCCAGTACATGATTTAATGCAAGAACTATTTGGGGACGGTTCTAAAATTCCGGATTTTAGGGACAGACAAAAAATAATGGCATGAAAATAAAATATTAAAAATTAACTAAACTTTTATAAAAAATAAATACCTCACTATTTACAAAGTAACATAGTGAGGTATATAATTTTATAGGAGGAAAAAGAAATTATGAGTGCTACATTCGAAAGAAAAATAAATTATTATGAAACAGACAGAATGGGGGTTGTGCATCATTCAAACTATATTAGATATTTAGAAGAAGCAAGATGTTCGTGGCTAGAAAGTTTAGAAATGCCGTTTTCAAAATTTGAAGAAAATGGAATAACTATACCAGTATTGGGGGTAAACTTAAGTTATAAATATCATGTTACATTTAATGATATAATACAGATAAAAGTATTTATAAAAGAGTATTCTGGTGTTAGAATGACAGTAGGCTATGATGTTACAGATAAGAAAACTGGGAAAACAGTACTTACTGGTGAAACAAAACATTGCTTTACTGATAGAAATTTAAGGCCTATAAATTTAAAAAAATGTGCACCAGAGTTTAGCAAAAAGTTTGAAAGCATAGTCGAAAAATAAATTTTAAATTTCGTATATTTAATATAACGAAAGCAAGGAAAGGAAGGATATAATTATGAAAGAAATTAATTTAAAGGTAGAAGGTATGGAATGTACAGGTTGTGAGAACAGAATAAAGAATGCAGTAAAAACAATAAGTGGTGTAGATGAAGTAGAAGCAAATCATGAAAATGGAGTTGTAAAAGTTAAAGCAGAAGATAATGTAAATAAAGAAGAAGTAAAAGAAAAAATAAACTCTATTGGGTTTGATGTAAAAGGAGAAATAGACTAAAGGAGTTTTATTATATTAAAAGCCGTTTGAGCAAAACGAGAAAGGAATGAATTCTCTGATGAAAAAGATAATACTTGCAATAGATGGAATGACATGTAGTGCTTGTTCAAATGGGTTAGAAAAATATTTGAATAAGCAAGAAGGGGTAAATGCAGCATCGGTAAATTTAGTAATGGCAAATGCTCTTATAGAGTATGATGAAAAAATATTAAACCAAGCAAAAATTGAAAAATTTGTAGAAGAAGCTGGGTTTAAAAGTTTGGGCTTATTTACAGATGAAAAATTAGAAACAAAAAGAAAAAGCGAAAAGGTAAAATTTATAATATTTACGGTGTTAGCAATTATTTTGTTATATGTTTCAATGGGGCATATGATAGGCTTGCCAACGCCAGATATAATAAATATGCATACAAATGCAATTAATTATACTATTGTTATATTAGTATTAACAATAGCTTTTTTGGTGTACGGTTTTGACATTATAAAAAATGGTTATAAAAATTTAATACATGGAAGTCCAAATATGGACACTTTAGTTGGAATAGGCGTAATTAGCAGTATGTTATATAGTTTGTATAGCACATATATGATAATAAACGGGAATCATATGTATGTAGAAAACTTATATTTTGAGTCAGCAGCAATAGTAATATATTTTATAAAATTAGGAAGATATATTGATGGTATTAGTAAAGATAAAACTAAAGATGCCATAAAGAATTTAGTAAAAATAACTCCAAATCATGCAACTTTATTAATTGATGGAAAAGAAAAAAGAGTTACCCTTGATGAAATAAAAAAAGGTGATACTGTAGTATGTAAGCCTGGTGAAAAAATTGCAGTAGATGGAGAGATAATTTCTGGAAAAGCCCATTTAGACGAAACGTTTATTACAGGGGAAAGCAAGCCAGCAAATAAAACTGTAGGCGAAAAAGTAATTGCAGGAAGTATAAATTATGATGGTTACATAGAGTATAAGGCAGAGAAAATAGGAAAAGAATCTACAATATCAGAAATAGTAAGGTTAGTAGTAGAAGCTACAAATACAAAAGCTCCTATTGCAAAAATAGCGGACAAAGTAAGTGGCTATTTTGTACCTATAGTTATAATAATTGCAATTATAACATTTATAGCATATTTAGTATTAGGCAACAGTTTAGCAGTAGCAGTAACAACTTTTGTTACAATTTTAGTAGTGGCATGTCCATGTAGTTTGGGATTAGCTACTCCTCTTGCTATTGTTGTAAGTGAAGGCTTATGTGCAAAAAATGGAATTTTGGTAAAGAAAAGTGAAACTTTAGAAAATGCAAGAAAAGTAAATACAATTATATTTGACAAAACAGGAACTTTAACTTATGGAAAGTTAAAAATATCAGAAATAATAAATTATAAAGATGAAGAAAACTTGCTACAGCTAGTAGGAAGTATAGAAGCAAAGTCTACACACCCAATAAGCAAAGCATTTACAGATTATTTAGAAGAAAATGCTATAGAAAAGCTAGAAGTAGAAGATTTTAATGATATAAGTGGATATGGCATTATAGGAAAAATAAAAAACGAAGAATTTATATTAGGAAATGCTAAAATATTAGATAAATATGGAATACAAAATACTCATTTGGAAGATGAAGAAAAATTAGCCCAAAACGGAAACAGTATTATATATGTTGTAAAAAATAAAGAAATTGTGGCTCTTGTTGGAGTAAATGATGTTATAAGAGATAATACGAAGGAAGTTATACAAGAGCTAAAAGAAAATAATATAGAAACAATAATGTTAACAGGAGACAATGAAAAAACAGCTAATAAAATTGCAGATATATTAAAAATAGAAAAAGTTATAGCAAATGTTGTACCATCTGAAAAGGCAAAAGTAGCAAAAGAATTAAAAGAAAAAAATAGATATGTTATGATGTGTGGTGATGGTATAAATGATAGTCCAGCTTTGGCAAGTGCTGATATTGGAGTAAGTGTAAATAGTGGAACAGACATTGCGATGGACTCTTCAGATGTAATTTTAACAGGAAATAACTTATATAGCATTATTAAATTAATAAAAATTAGCAAAAGAACAGTTAGAAATATAAAACAAAATTTATTCTGGGCATTTTTCTATAATAGCTTAATGATTCCAATTGCTATTGGATTCTTAAAACCTTTTGGAATTTCTATAAATCCAATGATAGCATCTTTAGCAATGGTATTTAGTAGTATTACTGTTATATTAAATGCATTAAGACTTTCAACAATGAAATTAGAGAAGAAAGGAAACGGAATATAAAATGAAAAAAGTATTAGCAGTATTATTCATTCTATTGTCTATAACCACGATTGTTAGCGCAAAAACTTATAATGTAGCAAGTGAAAATATGATAATTAGTTTGAGCGATGACTATATAGATTTATTGTCAGAATACGAAGAAAATGAGGAAAATTTAACTAATATAATAGCAAAAGAAAATTATAATAAATATGTAGACTCTTATAAAAAGCAAGGAATAATTATAGATGCTGTAAAATTAGATGAAAATAATAAAATTGAACTTGAGGTAATAGTTGGTACTTCAAAATTAACTAAAAATATATCTGCTAGGGATTTAAAAGATTTTGATGAACAAGAATTAGAAGAGTATAAACAAAAATTTATGGAAGTTCTAAAGGTACAAGCAGAAAGTTCACAAATGGAAGTTGTAGAAGACGATATATATAGAACAGAAGCGGAAGACGTTTATATAAGGGTACATACTGCAAAGGAAAATCAAGAAATTGAAAGTTTTTACACAGTAAGGAATTTTAAATTAATAAGAGTTAACATACAATATACAGAGAAAATTGCACAAATAGATAGCATAGCTGAAGAAATTGTAAACAATATACAAATAAAAGATACAACATATGATGAACAATATAATTATTTTCTTTCCATTATAGGTACAAGCATTGTTTGTATATTAACAATTATAGTTGCAATATATAACAAGGCAACTCATAAAAAGAAAGCAGAAATTACTAAAGAGCAAGAAGAAAAGTATAGTAAATTTGGAGGATTTTTAATAATATATGTATTGCTACTTGTTTTAAATGCTATATCTTTAGCAATTAGTATTATTATCTATATTATACATTCAAATGTAATAGTATATGCAATGGAGTTAGTTAGAAGTGTAATAATGCTTGTATATATGTTAATAAGCTTAAAAAATATACGTACAAGAAGTACAGATACTCCTAAAAAAATAATAAAACATATGTATATAATGCTAGCAATAAGTATTATTGTAGCAATAAGTGGTCTTACATATTCATTAGTTGATACAGAAACTGTTTATATGCCAGAATTTTATGTTTCACAATTATTAAATCTAATTTCTAGTGTTACAAGAACGGTATTATTTGTAGCATATTTTTCAATTTCCACAAGGGTAAAAGTGTATTATGGGC
>CANQRI010000039.1 GCA_947626235.1 uncultured Clostridia bacterium
GAAAAATATAATATTATTGTTTTGAAATATAAAATAAATTTGCTAAACTATTTAACCCCGTCCCTAATAGTTTAGAGTTTTTGTGAAAATTTTGCAGAGTGTGCATGACAAATTGCAGCAGCCATGCTGTCTGTTGTATCATCTAATTTTGGTAAATTTTCTACATTTAAAATTGTCTTTACCATTTTCTGAACTTGAATTTTATCTGCCCTTCCATAGCCAACAACAGCTTGTTTTATTTGAAGTGGAGTATATTCGTATGTAGGTACATTCTTTTTACAGCCTGTAACTAAAATAACTCCCCTTGCTTGTGCTACGTTTATAGCTGTTTTTGCATTATTGTTAAAAAACAATTCCTCTACTGATATTGCATCTGGTTTATAGGTATCTATTATTTCCTCTAAATCGTTATTTAATTTTAACAACCTTAATGGAAATGATTCTCCTGCTTTAGTTAAAACGGCACCAGATGTTATTAAATTAAATTTATTTCCTTTATAATCTATTATGCTATAACCTGTTATTGCAAAACCTGGATCTATTCCTAATATTCGCATTTTTTCTACTTCCTTATTTGTTTATATTACATCATATATTGCTCTTATTATATAGTATTATATATTTTTTATAGTATTGTATATTCTATTTTTCTTTGTCTGTCCCTAAAATTCGGAATTTTAGAACCGTCCCCAAATTTCCGACGCTCCATGCCTGTGTAAATGCTCCTTTTGATTCGTATGGTGCTTTAGAGTCATATAGTTCAGATATTCCTCCAACTGTTTTTCCATTTTCTGATTCTTTTAAAAATGTATCCATTACATTTTGTACAAATTTATTATAATCGTCTTCTAATTTTTTCTTTTCATTTTTATTTTTTTCTGCCTCAACTATCTTCTTAAATGCATCATTATATATTCCTAAAAGCCATGGCCATGTAATGCCTTGATGATAGCTCATGTCTCTCCTAAATGAGTCGCCCTCATATACTTCTATATAATTTTCTTCTCCTTTTGCAAGTGTTTTTAAACCATAATTATTTAATAGTTTTTTTGTTACTGTATTAAACATTTCTTTTGCTATTTCTGAACTTGGATCTAGCACTGGATATGTAAGAGAAAGCGCAAATAATTGATTTGGTCTTACTTTTGCATCTCCTAATACATCATATAAGCATTTTTTCTTCTTGTTATAAAACTTTTCTTCAAATGATTTTTGACATTTTAATGCTAATTTTCTGTATTTTTCTGCCTTGGCTTTTGTTTCAAATTTGGTTGTTAGTTTTTCCATTATTTTTAATGCATTATACCATAGAGCATTTATTTCTACTGCTTTTCCGTTTCTTGGTGTTACAGCATAATTATCTATTTTAGCGTCCATCCATGTATTTTGAGTACTTGCAGTTCCAGAAACAATTAGCCCATCATCATCTAAATATATATTATTATCATCTATATCAATTCCTGCTTTGTATTCTTCTATTATTTTTTTCAATACTTCATAAATATTTTCTTTTATAAATTGCTCATCTGAAGTATAATTTATATATTTTTGAACTTGCTCAAATAATAATAAGCTACTATCAACACTATTATACAATGGTTTGTTATCATATTCTGAAAATCCATTTGGAACTAATCCACATTTTACTTTTTTAACACATGTAAGCAGTACTTCCTTGGCTATATCATATCGTTTAGTTATTAATAATATCCCTTCAAATGCAATTAAGGTATCTCTGCTCCAGTCTAAAAACCATGGAAAACCTGCAATTATAGTATGTAATTTAAAGCTTGGCCTATATGCTACAAAATTATCTGTAGCTATAATATAATCCCTTACTCTTTCTTTATTTATATCTTTTCTTATTAGTTTAGACTTTTTGGTAAGTTCTTCTATTCTAGCTATTTCCTCATCTATTACTTTTTGTGCATCTATTTTCTGTATATTTTTTTCAAGACTTGCTACATATGTAATATTTTTTTCTTCATTTGGATTTATTTCAACTTCATACCTACCGGCTATAAGGTGATTTTCTTCTGCATTAAAGCCTCTTTTTTCTTCTTCTATATAAAACATATTTCTAAAACTATCATTTTCATGCTCTATATAAATTCCTTCTGACATATTCATATATATAGGTATATTTTCATCTATGCAAACTTTTACTTTTTGCTTATTTACTTCTTGTTCCATAACATATTCATGATTATAATTTTCTGAATGGAAATCTCTAAAATTTAATAACGGTGTTACTATTAATTTTACTTTATGATTTTTATTAAATACTTTATATAGCACTGTTACTGTGTTTTTTCCATATACCATACAAATATATTTTTTTACTATTACATCATCTATTTTATATGTAAAAATTGGTATATATTCTTTTTCAAAACTTTCTAAATACTTATATCCATCTGAAATATAATTTTTGCATATATTTGTATATAAATTATATTTTTTTCCATCTATTTCTATGCTTTCATCTACTTTAGAAAGTATTAAATGTCTTTGTGCTGGTGGCATAAGTGGTGCTACTAGAAGACCATGATATCTTCTAGTATTAGCTCCTATTATTGTTGAACTTGCATAACCTCCTATGCCATTAGTTATTATCCATTCTTTTTTTAAACTATTTTCTAATTTTAAATTATCATTTGTATATTTCATTTTCTACACCTACATTTTTATTATATTCTTATGCTATGCATTTATATAGTTATTTACTATGTTTTGCTGGTCTTCCTACTCTTACTGATTTTGGTTTATGTGTCTTTTCTGTAACTTCTCTCTTACTAGTTTTTGCTCCATCCTCTGCCAATCTTCTATTTGCATTTTTTATTCTTTCTAATTCTTTTTGCTTTTTCAATTTTTCTCTATCTTCTGTACTTTCTTTTATAGAAAGTATTCTTTCTTTATATTTTTCAGCAAATTTACTTCCTTTTTTGTCATTTAATGCTCTTTTTCCTTTTTGCTTTACTTTCTTTCCTGTAGTTTCTTTTAGTTTTTTCTTTGATTCTTTTGCTTTTGAATCTAACATTATATATTGTGCATCATTTTGCATGTCTCTGAATTTTAAATCTTCACAAACTAGCTCTATTATGGCAAGACCTATTGCTTCTGGATTATGCCTTATGTATTCACCATCAATATATGACAAGTTTCTTTGTATTAATTTTACACCTAAATCTTTTACATTTTCTGTATCTTGCTCTACTAAATCTTGACCGTCTTTATTGTATTTTCTAACGAATTCTGGAACTATTTCACCTGTATCATATATACAATAATCTATTATTCCTTTTCCGGCATGCTCTACTATAGCCTTTATGTGGTCTGATAATGAATAATTTTCAGTTTGCCCTGGTTCTGTCATTATGTTGCTTACATATATTTTAAAACCTTTATTTTCTTTTATTGCTTTTGCAACACCCTTTACTAATAAATTAGGTATTACATTTGTATATAGGCTTCCTGGTCCTATTATAATTGCATCTGCATTTTGTATTGCTTCTAACACTCCTGGTGCCGGTGCACAGTTTGATGGATTTATAAATATTCTATTTATTTTGCTTACTTTTTCTTCAACCGTTTCCCTTATTTTACTTTTATTTTCTATAACAGTTCCATCATCTAGTTCTGCACAAATATTTATAGCTTCTAATGTAACTGGTAATACTTTTCCTGTAATATTTAAAACATTTTTTGCTTGTTCAATAGAAGTAGAAAAATCTCCACATATTTCTTTCATTGCTAATAAATATATATCTCCAAATGATAATGATTTTAGCTTACCTGTTTCGAACTTATAATTCATTACTGCTTCCATCACTGCTTCGTTTGAAGATAGTGAAACAAAACTTCCTTTTATATCGTCTAATGGCAACAATTCCAATTCTTTCCTAGATATTGTTTGATTTTCTCCATAATCTGAAACAGTAACAATAGCTGTTATGTTATTAGTATAATTCTTTAACCCTTTTAGTACAGAGTTTAAACCTGTACCTCCGCCTATTACAACTATGTTAGGCCCTTCATCATATACTTTTTTATTAAAGATTAATGATTTTACTTTACCTTCTTTTGAATCTTCCCTTGTATCTGTTTCTTCTACTAATATTTCTAGAGTTCTTTTTTGTATATACACAATTCCTATAACAATCATTACTGCCCCTATAACAAATGATGCTATTATTTTTACTAAATCCATAACTGGATCTTTTAGCTCTTTATGCACTAATAAATATGCCATTCCATAACATGCTAATATTACTCCTAATAATATTAACAAAATCCACCTTTTCATCTTCGTTTCCGATTTAAACCATCTCAAAAAGCCTTTCATGTTTCCTCCTTATTCCCCAACAATTTCTATTTCCAATTCGATAACTTTTCCATACTTTTCATATATTATTTTTATTATGTATTCTATTAAGTTTAATACATCTTCAGCTGTAGCTTCTCCGGTGTTTACTATGAAGCCTGCATGCTTTGTTGAAACTTGTGCTCCGCCTATTGTATACCCTTTTAAACCAGCTTCATCTATAAGTTGAGCAGTTATATAGTTTGTACCTCTTTTAAATGTACTTCCTGCACTTGGCATGTCTATTGGCTGTTTTTCTTTTCTTAAATTTTGATAATTGTTAATTTTTTCTATTATCTCTTGTCTATTTCCTTTTTCTAATTTTATTATACCAGATACTATTATTTCATCTGTACTTATGAATCTACTGTGCCTATATGAGAACTCTATTTCATCATTTTTAAGTGTTTGCAAATTTCCATCTGAATCCATATATGTAACACTTTCTATTATTTCTTTAAATTCTTTTCCATACGCACCTGCATTCATTCTGATTGCTCCACCTATTGTTCCAGGTATTCCACTTGCAAATTCAAACCCTTGTATTTCCATATCTGCTAATTTTCTTGCAAGCATTCCTAATTTTACTCCTGCACCTAAATTTATTAACACTTCATTATTTTCATAATTTACATCTATTTGGTCAAAGTCTATATTTACTGTTATTCCTCTTATTCCATTATCTTTTACTAATAAATTACTTCCATTGCCTGTTACAGTAAGTGGTATATTATTTTCTTTTGTAAAGTTTACTATCCACCTTAAATCTTCTATACTTCTTACCTTTATATAATAGTCTGCTTTACCTCCTATTTTAAATGTTGTATGTTTCTTCATGTCTTCATTTTCGTATATATTAGAGTTTTTAAGGTTCAATTTTAATTGTTCTGATATATTCAATATAAAATTCCTCCTTTAAGATATTTATTCTAATATATTTTTATCTTGTATATTTTATCATTCTTTTTTCAATTTTACAATATCTATTTTGAAGTATACATAATTGTTACAAAATATTAATATATTATTTATTTAGTAACTCCCAACTGCATAATAGCTTGTAAAAAGAATTTATTTATGCAAAACAAGTTTTACAAAATAAATTTTTTACAAGCTATAATTTGTTGGTCCCCACAAAATGTTACTAAATAAATAATATATTAATATTTTGCATAATAAATTATAACAAAAAATTGCCTATTAAAATTAGGCAATTTTCATATTTATAATTCCATTTGTGTTCCTAAAAAACTTGCTGCTGATTGAACTACTTTATACTCTACTTCTGACATCTTTGTGTTTGCATCTTTTGATAATAATATTACACTTCCTATAGCATCTCCGTCTGAAATAATTGGATATACTACTTGAGAATTATTTTTTCTTTCCTTATTGTCATTTTCAGTTACTGGTATTGCTATATCATTATTGTCTTTACTTATATATGCTTCCTTGTCTTCCATTATTTTCTCTAAATCTTTGCTTATGCTTTGTTCTAAGTACTCCTTTTTTGAAGCACCAGATACCGCAATTACTGTATCTTTATCTGTTATACATGCTATATGTCCTGTTGTTTTTGCAAGTGTTTCAGCATATTCAGTAGCAAATTCTGAAAGTTCTCCTATTGGAGAATATTTCTTTAAAATTACTTGTCCTTCTTTGTCTGTAAAGATTTCTAATGGATCTCCGCTCCTTTATTCGAAGCGTCTTTCTAATTTCTTTTGGAATTACAATTCTACCTAAATCATCTATTCTTCTTACAACACCTGTTGCTTTCATATTTTTCCTCCTTTTATCATTTATGTCTACTCTTATTATTACAATCAAGGAGAAAAATATACATTTTATTTTTTTAATTTATAACTTTGGATTATTTATGTATTATCGCTTGTATTGTATTCCTTTTCTGGATTATATATATGCAAAATATTTCCCAATTCACTTGAAAATTCTTGTAACATTACTATTCTAATTGTGTTTTCTTTTCCTTCTATATAGTTATCAATTAACTGTTTCAATTTTTCCATATTTTCTACTTCTGGTTTCAATTGTTTTGTATATTTTTTCGCTCTATCTACTAGCATTTCTTTTATTGTTACTATATCTTCATTGCTTGCACAAGATAGCCTTTGGAACATTTGAAATCCCTCATAATATTTAAATATTGGAAATTTTGTACATTCTTTAGCAAATTTATCATAAAATAATTCCATTTTCATTGGAATATTTTTAAATATGTCTTCTGCCTTTTCTTTATACATTTTTTCTTTCAATTTTTCATTTATTCCTTCAAAATAAGTAACTATTTCTGCCATTTCTGGGCCTACAACATCTACAGATATCGTATCTAATTCTTCTTCAACATTATCACAATATTTTGCATCTAAACATGATAAGTTTAAACCATTTAAAAATATACTTTTTATTGTTCTCATATCATAATTTATTAATTTTTTATCTATAAAATAGCTAAAATATGCGAACAATTTTACTATTTCTATCGGCTTAATTTTTCCATTTTTTACATCATTTATTACTTCTTCAATAACTTTATCAAATTGGTCATCTGCTATTTTCCAATATTCTTCTGTAAGTAACCTTTTGTAGCCAGGAAGCTTATCTGTATCTATTGTATTTATTATAACTTCCATATCATTTTTAAATGCCTTCATATCAAAAATACGTGTACGCACATAAATTTCAATAAATTTAAAGAACCTATATTCTGCTTTAAAATTATAATAATAGTTGTTATCGAACTCTTTTATATAGAATTGCCTATTATCCATAAATACTCTTGATGATACTAAAATAGCCTTATATTCTTCATTACTATTAATATTTATAAATTTGTCTTTTGTAATTTTACCTGCTTTTATTTCAAAAGAAACTGCTATTGTAAATATTAGCATCGTTTGCATTACTCTATGATTTGTATTTGGATATGCTTTATTTACCATATCAAAAATTTTTTTAAAGTCATTTAGTGCATGTTTCAAAATTCTTAAATTTCGTGTTCCACTTTTATTAAATGTTGATATTATTAAATTCGTATTTTCTCTTAAAAACCTTATTAAATCTGGATATTTTTCATATCGCATTAAAAGTCCACTAATTATATAATTAAATTCTGGTGCATATTCAAAAGTTTCTCCAATTAACTTTTCTTTTATTCTTTCATAATCATTTGCTTTGTCGAAAACATATTCTATTGTATCTCTTATTCTTTCAACCATTGGCTTATCTGTTTTTTGTGTTAAATTTCCTTCTTTATCTAAAAGATATGTTGCTATAAATGTTTTCATTTCAAGGTTACTGCTTTTTAATTTTGTAGATAATTCTTTTTCATTACATATAATTATAGTTTTTATATGGTCATGCTCTACGAAATTATTTATATAACCTAAAATATCTATAACATCTACATTTGCTCTTTCTAGGTCATCAAAACATAAAACTTTGTCATCAGTAGAAAAGAAATCTGCATAATCTATTTTATCTCCATTTTGCGTAACGCCAAAGAAATTCGCCATATCCAAACCTGTTTTAGCATATTCTGGTATACTATTCTGTTCGTTAGCTGTCATAAATCTTTTCAAATTTTTATCCATTAATTGGGTAGTTTCTATAAATATTTTCTTACTTATTTCTTCCAAATTTGAAATTCCATATAAAGACATGTAAATAGTAGTGTACTTTTTACCATTTAATGTCATAGATTCAATTTTATTCCTTATTTTATGATTCCAAAAATAAGTTTTTCCACTTCCCCATTCACCATTTATCATAATTGCATAATCAGTATAATCTGCCCTAATATAGTCTAATATACTTTCTACTAATTCTTCCATAAATTTTTCCTTTCTCTTTTGATAATTATTTTTTCTTGTGACAATATAATTTGTTTAAAATATAAATATTGCTCTATTTTTATTTTTTCAATAAAAAATCTTTTGCTAAAGTTAGCACTAATATTTTTTTAACATTTGCTTTTCTTAATAATTTTGCACACTCATTTACTGTACTTCCTGTTGTATATATATCATCAAAAATAACAACATTTTTGTTATTTAAAATCTGCTCATTTTGCAATTTATATACTCCTTTTACATTTTTAATTCTCTGCTTTTTAGTTAAACTACTTTGTGCTACTGTGTTTTTTTGTTTAACTAAACAATTTGGTATATATTGCAAGTTTTCTATGTTTTTTGCTACTTTTTTTGCTATAATTTCACTTTGATTATAGCCTCTTTTTCTCTTTCTTTTTGCATGTATTGGTACTGGAGTTATTATATCATAACTTTTTAAAAATCTACATATTTTTTCATTTTTTAATATAAAGTTCACAAAAGTTTCATTTAAATAACTTTTTTCTTTAAATTTATATTCTATAATTTTCTTTCTTACTATTCCTTCATATTTAAATAAGTATATATGACTATCAAAATATTTATCTTTATATTTTACAATATTTAATTTTTCTGTATCAGCTTGTAATTCTTTATCTATATATTTAGGATAAAAAATATCACTTATACTATTCAATTTTGGAATTTCTACTTTGGAAATTATAGTATTTATATTTTTCTTTATTTTTTTGATTTTTTGCTTCAACCTATTTATAATTGAATCCTCTACGTTTTCATTTTTTACAATTAAATTTAGCATTTCAGAAAAAAAATTTTTGATAATTTGCACTAACATATATTGTACCACCTTGCTTTGAAAAAATACACATACTTTCGTATGTGTATTTATATTAACATATTATGTTTAGTTTTTCAATATCATATATAAACCGATTACTTTATATAAAGGTACGCACGGCAGCCATCACTATCGTCGTTAGACCCCAGGAAGCTACTAACACGGCATGTGGCTGGAAAATCAGAAGAAATATTGCGATAACTACCACCACGATAAACACGACAAATAGCAGAGGCTACCTCTAATGTTCTCTCCCATACGTTTCCTGCCATGTCATATATATTATTTTTCATTGTTGCTTCTGATCCTCCTGTTGGTATTATCCTTGATGTGTTTACTTCTTTTGTTTCTTCACTACTATCTTTACTTGTTTTATATTGTAAGGTTACATTATTATAATTCCCCCATTCTCTCGAATCTGTTACTAGTTTAGAAAAGTTCATAAAATTATTTGCTGTCATATCATGTAACCATTGCAATGTTTCATCATATAAATTTCCAAATATCATACTTGTTTGTACATTTTCTTGTGAAGCTATTAGTTTACATTTTTTATACATTTCCCACCATGTTTGACTTGCTATATCTGTATTATACTTTTGCACAACAGGTTTAGCTTGAGATAAATTTCCTGTTTCATATCTTCCTATATAAAATCCACCATATGTTTTTATACTCTCTATTGTTTCATCAAATTGTGCTTGTAATTCTTGATATAATTCATCTGCTGAAATTCCATCTAAATAAGTTTGAAGATTAGATTCAGTATCTCTTTTAGGTACTATTGCTGGCTCATAATTATCATTTCTACGTAATGCACTTCCCGAATTAGTAAATGCATATAATTTTGATATTTTTTTACCATCTACCTCTTCGTAAATTCTATCTACAATAGGTACTGGCACCCATACCCATTGATTTCTTTCTGCTCGTGCATCTGCTACATTTCCATCATTTACAGGATTTTCTCCCTCATATATTACAAAACCACTTTCTACTCTATTTTCAGTAGTTACACTTGATTCTGTATATCCTTTTGGAACAGGTACCATCTCTCCATCTGCTGATGTTACTTTCTTTACTTTGCTTTCATCCCACTGACTAGGATTTACGCTTGTACTTGCTATAGCTGCTGCCTCATTTATTGACATTGTTTTTGAATTTATGGCTGATGCCTTTCCTGTTTGTACTTTTTCTAATGTATTGTTACTTTTTTGCATTATTATCATAATAACAATACTTACTATTATTAATAATGCTACTCCTAATATAATTTTTGTTTTCTTTTTCATAACTCATTCCTCCATTTAAAATATAAAAAACCAAAATAGACCTTTAGCTTAATATGCCTTTTTGCATATTAAGTAAAAGTCCATTCTCAAAATTAAATACATATAAATTTGTAGCACTTTTAGAGTAGATTACATCTACTCTTTTTTTTACTAAATTAATATCCGTGTGTGTGTGTGTACACAGCCTCAAGGCTTTTACGTGCTACTTTCATCATACTTTTTTCCTTTATTCCTCTATATTATTTGTTTTCTCATAATATTGTAATTCTTCTGTTTCTGCTTCATCTGCTATATACTCTATTTCATTTCCGTCATCATCATATTTTGGCAAATCTGTAAATATATGCGTCCAGTTATCACTTGCCGTTACTTCATATTCTTGTACTGCTATATCTGGATTTTGTTTGTTCTTTACTTGCAATTTTACTTTTGTTGGCTTTTCATATTTATTATTTCCATGTTCCCATGTTTTTGTTATTTTTACATTTTTAGTAAAGTCTGTTTGCGTAACTATCTCTACTTTCTTTACCTTTTCTGTTTGCTCCGTTACATTTAAATATATACTTGCATTTACAATATTCTTAAATTCTTTTGCCTTTATATTTATATCTTTAAATATTAATTTTATACTTTTTTCTACACTTATATCTCTTACTTTTTGTTCCTCTTGAGCTTCATCTATGTTTTCTGTCCATGTTATCGTATATGTTCTTGCACCACTATCATCATTCTCTAAAGGCTCTTCTTTATATTCTCCACCCTGTAAGAAGTCTTTTAGCCAATCTGGATTTGAATCTTCGTCAGTATTTATTTGTGACTTTGTTGCTAATTCTTTCATTTTTTCTTTATCTAATGCATATGGTAAAGTGTCTGTTATTGTGACTACTGCACTTCCTTCATGTTGTAGTAACTGTGCTGTATATGTTATTTTATAATCTACCTCTTCATCTTTTGATGTGATTTTTTGTGTTCCTTCTACTTGTACTTCACTTGTTATATTTACATTTGATAATATGTAATATACTTTTATTATTGCTCCATCTTCTACTTTTTCTGGTAATACATCTACTTCTTGTTCTTTTCCATTATGCTCTATCATTATTTTATCTAATTCATATCCCCTATACTTATTCTGTGTGTCAATTTCACTTGTTTCTACATTTATTTCATCTTCCTCAAGTAACATTACTTCTTGCGTTTTTTCTCCTGACTCTTCCTCTTGCTCATCTTTATAGTATTTTACTGTATATTTCAATGTTTTCTTTTGCGTTGCATCTGCCATTGCTATCATAAATGAATCGTTATATCCATCTAATGTTAATATATCTATATCATTTTCAGATGATATTGTACTACTATCAAAATTTCCTACCGCTATATATCTTCCATCTTTTAATTGTGCTACTCCATATCCTTCATCAAATGATGCCCCTGATATATTTCTTGACCATTGCACATTTAGCTCACTATTTAGCTTTACTACCACGCCTTCTCCACGGTATTCACTATTTGATATGTAATCTGCAATTTCATCTCCATCTATATCTACTGCTTTGCAATACCAGCCTGTTACAATACAGCCTCCATCTTCTGTTGCAAATACTGATGTTAATTTATCGTCTGCATTTACTTCTTTTCCAAAATTATAGTTTGATATATAATCTCCATCTGCTGAATATTTTACAGCTATTGCACTTACAAAATCTCCATATTTTACTTCTACACTTTCTGTTCCAAAGTTTATACTACTTGCATAACTTCCTACTGCTATAATGTTATTTTGTGTATCTGTTGCTAATGCTCTTATATTTTCGTTCTTTTCTCCTCCTATTGTTTTATTCCATTTATATTCTCCATCTTGTCCATATGCAATTAAAGCTATATCTTGTCCACCTTGTGATACTAAACTCTCTATTACTGAAGTATTTCCGTTACTTACATTTATAGTTCCAAAAAAGTTAACTCCTACTACTATTCCACTTGAAGTTTCTGTTACATCTGTAATATCAATACTATCTATTCCACTGATTATGTTACTCCATTTATAACTACCGTCTCTATCATAGCATACAATTAATCCGTTATTAGTTTTGCTTTCATTAGTTATAGCATCTTGTTTCCCATCCATATTAACCGAACTACTACTAAATCTTCCAACCGCAATAATATCTCCTGTGCTTAATACTTCTGCTACTTTTATTTCATCTTGCAAATCTCCTGCTATTGCTTTTTTCCAGTCTTGATTTCCCTCACTATCTATTTTCATTATAAATCCATCTTTATATTTTGCATTTTCTTCGTAACCTGCTACAATATATTTTCCATCAGCTGTTTGTGCTACACTACAAAATTCATCATTTCCAAGCCCACCATAGCTTGTATGCCAAATGTATTCACCTTTTTTATTATATTTTGCAAGAAATGCATCAAAACCACCTTTAGATATAGCTTCGACGTTTGAACCTGTATCTTCGCTTTCCATGTTCTTTACGCTCTTTGCTACCTCTACTTGCTCCATACTATTAGAGCTTACTATTTTTCCTAAATTTGCTTTTCCTTGAAAGCTCCCTGCTATAACATAACCTCCATCATCTTCCTTTTTTATATCATTTATGTTCGAAAAACCTGCTCCTGAAATTGATTTCGGCAATATGAATGTTTCTAATTGTACACTAGAAGCCCCCATCTTTTTTATATTAAATTCATCTCCGTGTGATTTGTTCATTATTCATAACGCTAAAAATTAATATTACTAATACCAATATTAATAGTATTGCTATTAAGTTTTTTATTTTTCGTTTTTTTTGTTTTTTCATACTTATCTCTCTTTTACTATTTATTTACTTTTCTACTTGATATAAAGGTACGCACGACAGCCATGGCTATCGATGCTACTCTCCGGGTAGTCAATATAACGGCATGTGGCTGGACATCTAGATGAAACACCGTCGCAACTACCACCACGAATGACACGACAAACAGCACAGGCTACCTCTAACGTCCTCTCCCATACGTTTCCTGCCATGTCATATATGTTATTCTTCATTGTTGTTTCTGATCCTCCTGTTGGTATTATCGTTGATGTGTTTATTTCTTTTGTTTCTTCATCACTATCTTTACTTGTTTTATATTTTAATTCTACATTATTATAATTTCCCCATTCTTTTGAATCTGTTGCTAGTCTATAAAAGTTCATAAAACCATCTGCTGTCCTATCATGTAGCCATTGCAATGTTTCATCATATAAATTTCCAAATATCATACTTGTTTTTACATTTTCTTGTGAAGCTATTAGTTTACATTTTTTATACATTTCCCACCATGTTTGACTTGCTATATCTGTATTAT
>CANQRI010000040.1 GCA_947626235.1 uncultured Clostridia bacterium
TAACAAAAAATGTTAAAAGTTAGATGAAAGATAAGACTTTGACTCTGGCATGCGCTAGTTCGAATCTAGCCAGCCCAACCAAATAATCGTTATAGAACCGAAAAAAGAAGCTAAACAAGGCTTCTTTTTTTCTAAAAATAGTAGTATTTTTCGTTTTTTGATGTTATAATATGTTATAATCAATAATGATAATATAAAAATAGGAGAGTGAATTAATATGATGCATGAGTTTGTTACTTATGCGGATGGAACATTAGTAGTTTCTTCAGATATTCGCAAAAAAGAAAATGAAGAAGAATATATTATTGTATCATTTGAAAGACCAATGGAATATGGATTTGATACAGTGGTATTTGAACTTCCTAGCTATAATATTATTGAAAGAGAAGGAAATTTTTCAGATGATGAGATAGCTGTATTTAAGACAGTCGTAGAGCGTGGAGCAGCATACTTCTTTGATATAGCAAGAGGAGGCGAAATAGAGAGTGCCTAATTTATTTAATTATTTAGGATATGTAATTTTCTTTTGGTCAAATGAAAATTATGAACCTATACATGTTCATGTTTGTCAAGGAAATCCAAGTGCAAATGCCACAAAAATATGGATTACTAAAAATCGGTGATTGTATTTTGGCTAATAATAATAGTCGTATTCCTGAACAAGATTTAAGAAAAATTTACAAAGCAATACAATACAATTTCTTTTTCATTACTAAAAAATGGAAAGAACGTTTTGACGTTGAAGAAATCAAGTTTTATTGTTAATTTATAATTTATTTTAATTTTTTATACTTAAGCATTTATTTAAATAAATAATAATTAAAGTATTGAAATAAACTGGTATAGTCTGTTCAGCCCAACCAAAAGATGAAAACACACAAATATTGAAATATCAATACTTTATGTGTTTTTTTGTATTAAACGTGTCTCAATGTCAATAGTTGGAGTTTTATCTACTCCAACTAATATTATAGTACCAGAAATTTATTTAATGCAATAGCATTTTATTTAATGCAAATCTTATAGAACCGAGGATATCAGATGGAAGATATAGAGAGATATAACCATTTAAATGAATATTTGAAAAAGAAGTTTGGAGAGAAAACTTTAAAAATATGTATAGATGGCGGATTCACATGTCCTAATAGAGATGGAAAAGTAGGATATGGTGGTTGCATTTATTGTAGTGAAAGAGGTTCAGGAGAGTTAATAAATAAAACAAATTACAATGTACAATACAACATTGGAAATGATACAAAATCTAATATAGGAAGTAATACCCAATATAATATAAAAAGTAATACAGAATCTAATGCAGGAAATGCTATAAAAAACACTAGAGAAAATTTAAAAATAATTAGTGACTGCGAAAGCATAAAAAATCAAATAGAACAATACTTTAAAAGTTATAGGGCTGAAAGGGCAAACAAATTCATTGCCTATTTTCAAAATTTTACAAATACCTATGACACAATAGAAAACTTAAAGAAAAAGTATGATTCTGCATTAATAGACAATAGAATTGTTGGCTTGGAAATAGGAACAAGGCCTGACTGTATAAATGAAGATGTTGCAAAACTTTTAAAGAGTTATACAGACAAATATTATGTATGTGTTGAATTAGGGCTTCAAACTTCAAATGATGAAATAGGAAATCTTATAAATAGGGGATATACAAGCAAACAATTTACCGATGCAGTAGAAATTTTAAATAAATACAATATTGACGTTGTAGCACATATAATGGTAGGGTTACCTAACGAAACAATACAAGATATAGAAAATACTGTAAATTTTATTAACTTACACAAATTACAAGGGGTTAAAATTCATTGTACTTATGTTGTGGAAAATACAGTACTTGCTAAAATGTATAAGGAAGGCAAATATAAACCTTTAGATTTAGATGATTACATAGAAACATTGATAGATATAATGACACACTTAAAACCAGAATTGGTAATACATAGAATTACAGGCGATGCACCAAAAGACATATTAGTTGCTCCAAATTGGAACAAACATAAAATGTGGATTTTACATGGATTTGAAAAAAGGTTTAGAGGTCGCAATTTATGGCAAGGAAAATTTTGGGGCGGCTTAAAAAAATCCGGAATTTAGGGACGGTTCTGAATCTGAAAATTGAGGACAATTCTAAAAGTTGCATTTTATAATTGCTCTTAATTTCATTAAACTATTTAACCCCGTCCCTAATATTTTAATAGTTTAAGTCGAAAAATGTAGTAATTGGTCGATGAAAAGTGCTTTACAAAAGCAAAAATATATGGTAACATAATTTTAGATTTTGAAATTGCAATTTTAATCTAAATTTTTAAGTTTCAAAAAATATTTTAAATTTTATTCTAATTTTTTCCTGTTCTTAATTTAGATTTAGTATATATAACTTTGTAAGTGACACTTAAAATTATATCTAGTATTTTAAAATTTATTTCATATTTCGTAGAAACTTAATTCAACTAATTTTATTCATAATAAAGGTAGGTGATAATATAACAATGAACTTTAACAAAAGAAATTTAAGTATCATCTCTATTTTAGTAGCGATAATTATATTTGTATCAGTTAATTTAGTTTTATCACAATTAAATAATATTAAAGAAAAAGATAGTTCAAAAATAGTTTTAAAAACTTCAGAAATAAATTCCCAAAACAATGTAATAGTAAATGAGATGTCAAATGAAACGGTAAATGAAACAGCAGAAGTTATACCTAATTTATATAAAAGTAGCAGTAATTGGCGAATAGAAATACCAGCTATAAATTTAGATGCTCCTATATTAGAAGGAACTTCGAAAGAAGTTATGCACAAAGCGGTTGGACATTTTGAAGAAAGTCAAACTTGGAATGGAAATGTGTGTTTAGCAGCCCATAATAGAGGTTATAAGTACAATTATTTTCAAGAAATAAAAAGGTTAAAAGTAGGAGATTATATTAAGTACACAAATGAACAAGGTACGAAATTGTATCAGGTAATAATGAATAGTGTAATAGAAGAAACAGATTGGAGGTATATAGAAAATACTAAGGATAATAGAATAACACTTATTACATGCGTAGAGAACAAACCAGAGTATAGGCAATGCGTTCAAGCAAAAGAGGTATAGTGAACAAGGCAAAATATAGTAAGCAAAAGAAAATATAGAGAACTAAAGAAAGATACAGAGGTATGAAAATTACAAAAAATATAGAAATAAAACTTTTGAAGAAAGGAGAGCATGATGTTTTTCTATATTTTCATTATGCGAAAAAATAAATGATAAAAAATAAGAGAAAATTAATAATTACAAGTTTAATACTATTGGTAGTATTAGCAATATTTTTAACAGGAGGCTATACATATTCAAAATATGTAACTCAGGTAGGAGGTAGTGGAATAATAGATATTGCAATATGGGATTTTAATGTAAATGGCTCAAATACAGTAATGGAAACTATAAATTTAGCACAAACTTATGATGAAAAAACACTATCAAATAATGCCATAGCGCCAGGAACTAAAGGCTCGTTTGATATTGTAATAGATACAAGGAAAAGTAATACAGCAATTGATTATAATGTAAATTTTGAAAATGAAACAGGTAAACCCAATAATTTAAAATTTTCGTATGGTGATGTACAAGTATCTAGCATAAAAGAGTTAGAAAGTTGTTTAAAAGGTAGGATAAATGCAAATGATGAAGAAAAAGTTAAAACATTAACTATAAAATGGGAGTGGCCGTACGAAACAGGAGAGAAAACAGCCATAAATAAAAGTGACAGTATAGATACAGAAAATTCTAAAAATATGGGAAGATATAGTTTTGATGTAATAGTTACAGGAACGCAAGTAGAACCTAACAATGTAAGTTAAAAGGAAAAATAACATGAAGTTGAACAAAAATAAAATAACAATAAAAATATTAATAATTGCTTTAGTAATAGTAGTATTTTTTATAAAAATAAATAGTAAATCTCTTGCATTAAAATTATTTGATTATAGTGTATTAATAATTTGCTCTGGAAGTATGGAACCAGAAATTTGTGTAGGTGATGCAGTAGTTATAAAAAAGGAAGATACATATAACGTAGGAGATGTAATTACATATAATGTAGAAAATAAATATTTAGTTACACACAGAATTGTAGAGAAAGTAGAAAACAAATATATAACAAAAGGCGATAATAACAATGTTAGTGATGATATTCAAATAACAAAAGATAAAATAGAAGGTAAAGTAATATTATGTTCAAAAATTTTGGGATATTTAATAGAGTTTAGCCCAATAATAATATTAGTATTACTGATTATAATTTTAATATGGTTATAAAATAAAATTGTATAAAAAAGTGCCTTCTGTAAGCTTAAAAATTTTAGCAAGCAGAAGGCAAGAAAGGAGAAAAAATGAAAAAGAAAAATAAAGTAAAAGCACTATTAGTAATAATGCTTTTATTAATAGCGCTCTTATCATATATGGTATCAAGAAGTTATTCAAAATATGTAACTCAAGTTAGAGGAACAGTATTTGCAGAAATACAAGATAGAGTAATTGAGAATAATATTATAAAAATGGAAAAGTTGAATTAGATAGCAACGAGGCAAATTTAATATAAGTGAAAAATGTAAAAATAGGAACATAAATACAGATTAAATATACTATATAATAAGAATATAAGAAATTTTGGCGATGAAGTAAAAATTCAAAAGATACAAAAATAATATAGAAAGCATAAAAATAAGAAAGTGAACTGAATAAAAATAATTGACATATATTACATATTAAATATATAATAAAAGCTATAAAATAGGTAATAAATATAGAAACAAAAGTAAGAGAGGAAAGTGAACAAAAAAGATGATATCGCAATTAGTTGTTTTAGTAATACTTATTGCATTAAATGCATACTTTGCAGCTACTGAAATAGCTTTTATTTCATTAAATGATGCAAAAATAGAAAAGCAAGCTAAAGAAGGAAATAAAAAAGCTAAGCAAATAGAAAAAATGTTAAAAAATCCAAGTAAATTTTTAGCAACAATACAAATAGGAATAACATTAGCAGGTTTTTTATCTAGTGCGTTTGCATCAGAAGCATTTGCAGATATGTTAGCACCCGCATTAAATAGCATTTTTCCATTTGTAAGTATAGAAATATTTAAAAGTATATCAATCATTTTAATAACTATAATATTATCTTTCTTTACACTTGTTTTTGGAGAGTTAGTACCTAAAAGGTTAGCTATGAAATATTATGAAAAAATTTCTTATGCAACTATTGGAATAATTAGGGTAATATCAGTATTAGCAGCACCATTTGTAAAAGTTCTTACAGTAACTACAAACTTAATAGCAAAACTATTTGGAATATCGGAAAATGATGAAGAGACAGTTACAGAAGAAGAAATAAAAATGATGATAGATGAAGGCGAAGAAAAGGGAACAATAGAGCAAGAAGAAAAAGAGATGATAAACAATATATTCGAATTTAACGATATAACAGCATCAGAAGTTATGACGCATAGAACAGATGTGTATGCATTAGATATAAATACTGATATATATGAAATTGTACAAGAATTAGATGAGTACAAATATAGCAGAATACCAGTGTATGAAGAAACAATTGACGATATTAAAGGAATTTTATTTATAAAAGATTTGCTGAAATATATTTCGAAAAATGAAAAAGTGGAGTTAAAAGATATAATAAAAGAAGCATATTTTACATCTGAATCTAAGCCAATTAATGAATTATTTAAAGACTTACAAAAAAATAAGCAACAAATGGCAATTGTTATAGACGAATATGGAGGAACAGCAGGTGTAGTAACAATGGAAGATTTATTAGAAGAAATAGTAGGAAATATATTTGATGAATATGATGAAGTAGAAGCTGATTATGAAAAAATAGATGACAATACCTATATGATAAATGGAAGTGTTTCCATTTACGAATTAAAGAAAATATTGGAAGTAGAAATTCCAGAAGGTGACTATGAAACTTTATCGGGTTATTTATTAGAGCTTTTAGGAAGAGTACCCGAAGATGATGAAAAACCAGTTATAGAAACTGAAAAAGTAGTTTATAAAATAGAAGAATATACAGATAAAAGAATAGTTTGGGTAAAAGCTTGTAAAAATATATAATAACTAATGATAAATTTTATATGAAAATGGAGAAAAATAATATGAGTGAAGAAATAAAAATAAATAAAGAAAATAAAGGTAATAAAAAAGGTTTAAAAATATTTTTAATATGCACTATAGTATTAATTATAGTGTTAGCTATTGCTGTAGCAGTATATATAATATATAAAATGCAAAACGATATAAGTTATGAATTAGAAGAAGTTGGTCAATACAAATATTTAAAATTATATGAAAATGAAAAATATGGAATAATAGATACAAGTGGAAATATTTTAATAGAGGCACAATATGATCAAATAAATATACCAAACCCATCAAAAGCAGTATTTGTATGTTATGAAGAAAGTGAAGAACAAACTACAACAAAGGTGTTAAATGAGAAAAATGAGCCAATATTCACAGAATATGAAGAAGTATTGCCACTTATGTTTAAGGAATTAACAAGTGAAATACCTTTTGAAAAAAGTGTCTTAAAATACAAACAAAATGGAAAATATGGAGTTATAGATTTTACAGGGAAAAAAATAACAGATGCAATATATGATGAAATTTCAAGCTTACAATATAAAGAAGGTTGCTTGTTAGTTACGCAAGATGAAAAAGTAGGCTTAATTAATATAAAAGGAAAAGAGATAATAAAGCCAGAGTATTACTCAATAACAGCAGATGGATATTATAATGAGCAAACAGGTTATAAAGCAGTTGGCTTTGTAGTATGCAATAGAACAGATGAAGGGTATAGATATGGCTATATAAATTCACATGGTCAAAAGTTATTAGAGCCTATATATAATGCAATGCAAAGAGTTACAGAAATAATGGATGATGAAAATGTATATATTGTAGCACAAAAAAATGGTCAATCAGGTTTAATTAAAAATACAGATGTTATATTAGAGTTTCAATATGAAGATATAAATTATAATAGAGTAAATTCAGTATTTTCTGTAAGAAGACTAGCAAAGTATGGTGTAGTAGATATTAGTGGAAATGCAATTTTACCAGTAGAATATGATGAAGTATGGTTTGTAAGTAAAAATATAAATGCTAAGAAAGGCGAAGAAACATTTTTGTTTGATGTAAATGGAAGGCAAATTGAAGATATGAAGTATTCAACTATTATAGAAACAGAAAATGAAGAATATAAAATTACTATAAAAGATCAAAAATATGGAGTTATAAATAAAAATGAAAAATCAATAATACCTAATGACTATCAGTATATAGAATATGCATTTGGAAATTTATTTATTGCAACAAAGGACTCAACTGTTGGGGTTATTGATAGTACAGCTAAAGAAAAAATACCATTCAACTATTCTGTAATACAAAAAATAAGTGGTACAAGCATATTGCAGGCAATTAATACAGAAACAAAAATAATAGATTTTTATGATATAGATTTAAATAAAGTTTATACAATAGCAGAAGCTACAATATATCAAGAGGAAAATTATATAAAAATATTATCAAATAGTGATAGAAAATATTTAAATAAAGAAGGCAAAGAAGTTTCAAATAAAGAATTATTTGAGCAAAATAACATATTTGCATCCTCAAAAAACGGAAAATGGGGCTTTGTAGATAAAGATAATAATGTAGTAGTTGAGCAAAAATATGATATGGTAACAGAATTAAATGAATACGGTTTTGCAGGAATTAAATTAGGCGAAAAATGGGGCGTAGTAGATAAAGATGGCAAAATAATATTAGAACCTAAATATGAAAATATAGATTGGTTAGAACCAGAATTTGTTAATAAATACTGTAAATTAAACTTTGGATATGGTTTTGAATATTATTCAGAGGAAATTTAGATAAGAGGGACAGTCTCTCTTAGCAAGGAGAAGAAAATGGATATAAATGAGTTATCAAAAGAGGTAGAAGAAGAAGTAAAAGATATTTTCGCTAAAATAGACAATGTGTGTGAATATAACAGCATGAAAGTTTTAAAAGCATTTCAAGACAATAATATTTCAGACATGCATTTTGGTAGTACCACCGGTTATGGCTATGGTGATATAGGAAGAGACACTATAGAAAAAGTATTTGCACAGGTGTTATGTGCAGAAGATAGTTTAGTAAGAAGTCAATTTATATCTGGAACACATGCCTTAACAGTAGCACTATTTGCATTTTTAAGACCAAATGATATTATGCTTAGTATAACTGGAAAACCATATGACACTTTAGACGAAGTAATAGGAATAAAGGAAAATGCAAGTTCATTAAAATCTTTTGGTGTAAATTTTGAGCAAATAGATTTAGTAAATAATGATTTTGATTATGAAAAAATAGAAGAAACGCTAAAAAATAAAAAAATAAAGTTAATTGAAATTCAACGTTCAAAAGGGTATAGCACAAGAAAAAGTATTACAATGGAGAAGCTAGAAAAAGTAATAAAATGCATAAGAAATATAGATAAAGAAGTAATAATAATGATAGATAATTGTTACTGTGAATTTGTTGGAACAAAAGAACCTTTAGAAGTAGGGGCAGATGTTATAGTTGGCTCATTAATAAAAAATTTGGGTGGAGGAATAGCACCAAACGGGGCATATATAGCAGGCAGAAAAGACTTAGTAGAACTTGCAGGGGAAAGATTAACTGCACCGGGAGAAGGAAAAGAAGTGGGACCAACTTTAGGAATAAACAAGTCAATTTTACAAGGGCTATTTTTTGCACCAAGTGTAGTTAGGTCTAGTTTAAAAACAGCTGTATTTGCAAGTAGAATGTTAGAAAAATTAGGTTATAAAACAGAGCCTTTATATAATGAAGAAAGAGCAGATATAGTACAAACAATAATATTTGGTGATGAAAAGAAATTAATTAAATATTGCCAAGGAATACAAATGGGTTCACCTATAGATTCTAGTTCTATTCCAGAGCCATGGGACATGCCTGGATATACGGATAAAGTCATTATGGCAGCAGGAGCATTTACTCAAGGGTCTTCAATAGAGCTTTCTTGTGATGGACCAATTAGACCACCATATGTAGCATTTATGCAGGGTGGGCTAACTTACGAATATGGAAAATTAGGAGTACTAAAGGCTATTGAAACTATGGAAAATTAAAAATGCTAAAAATATTGGAATTATATAAGTTTAGAAATTATAAACAGTAATGAATTTATAGAAAGGTAATTTTATTAAAAGGAAGGAAAGAAAGTTGAAAGTAATTATAGTAGGTGGGGGGCCAGCAGGAATGATGTCTGCCATAGCTTCAAGGCAAATGGGTAACGAGGTAGAAATTTTAGAAAAAATGGATTCTTGTGGTCGAAAATTGTTAATAACGGGAAAAGGCAGATGTAACATTACAAGTAGTTTGCCTATAGATGAATTTATAAAAAATATACCTGGGAATGGCAGATTTTTATATAGTAGTTTTCAAAATTATACAAATGAAGATATTATTAACTTTCTAAAAGAACAAGGTGTAGAAGTAAAAGAGGAAAGAGGTAATAGAATATTCCCCTGTAGTGATAAATCCTTAGATGTATTAAATGCCTTTTTAGCTAAAATTAAAGAATTAAATGTAAAAATACATACAAACGCTGAAGTAGAAGAAATAAAAATAGATGAAAACAAAAAAGTAATAGGTGTAAAACTAAAAAATGGTGATTTTATAAAAGCAGATAAAATAATTCTAGCAACTGGTGGAAAAAGTTATCCTGTAACAGGTTCAACAGGTGATGGATATGAAATGGTAAAAAAATTAGGACATGAGGTTACGCAAATTAGGGCTTCATTAGTGCCGTTAACTGCAAGTAAACAAATAGAAATGGATAATTCATATTATAGAACTTCCATACAATTATGCAAAGATTTGCAAGGATTGAGTTTGAAAAATGTTGCAATACAAATAAGAGATATAAGCGCTAATAAAGTAATATATGAAGATTTTGGAGAAATGTTATTTACTCATTTTGGAGTATCTGGCCCTACAATATTAAGTGCTTCTGCTCATTTGTTAAGATATAAAAATGTAGAAAATCTTTTAAAGGAAGGCAAAATAATTTTACAAATTGATTTAAAACCAGCTTTATCAGAAGAAAAATTAGATGCAAGAATATTAAGAGATTTTGAAAAATTTAAAAATAGAGAAATAAAAAATAGTTTAGATGAATTATTGCCACAAAAATTAATATTACCAGTAATTGACTTAGCTAATATAAATAGAGAAAAAAAGGTAAATGCAATTACAAAAGAAGAAAGGAAGAATTTAATTAAAGTATTAAAGTGTATGCAAATAACGATACAAGGTTTTAGAAGCATAGAAGAAGCGATTATTACAGCTGGAGGGGTAAGTATAAAAGAAATTAATCCTAAAACCATGGAATCTAAAATAGTGCAAGGTTTGTACTTTGCAGGAGAAATTATAGATGTAGATGCATATACAGGTGGATTTAACTTACAAATTGCATACTCAACCGGGTATACTGCAGGAATAAGCTAGAAATTTAAAATTAAAAAATATTAAGTAAAAGTAGGAGATAGTAAATGTTACGAACAATAAAAGAAGATGTTTGTGCAGAACTTGTAGAGAAAAAATCAAAATTTATTGCAAATATAATTTATGTGCAAACGGTAGAAGAAGCGGAACAAAAGATTAAAGAAATAAAAAAGAAATACTATGATGCAAGGCATAACTGCTTTGCATTAAGTGTATTAAGTGAAAATGGAATAGTAAATAGATTCTCTGATGATGGGGAGCCAAGTGGAACAGCAGGAGGACCTATTTTAAATATAATAAATAAAAATGAACTGACTAATATATTGGTAGTAGTAACACGATATTTTGGAGGAATTTTATTAGGTACAGGAGGTTTAGTAAAAGCATATTCAGAATCAACATTAATGGCACTAGAGCAAGCAGAGTTTGTAGAAGAACAATTAGGAATGGAAATGCAGGTAATAATTTCATATTCAGACATTGAAAAATTTAAATATTATTGTAATAAAAACAATATAAAAGTAATAAATATAGAATATGACGAACAAGTAAAATGTATAATAGAGGTGAGTGAACAAGAAAAAGAAGACTTTGTAAGAAATATACCAAATTTAAATTTTAAAATAGAAGATTATAAAATAATAAAAAAGAAAAATATAAGAAAACCTTGAAATATGAAGCAGAAATGTCAAAACTTGAAAAAATTTCCAGAAAACTATTGCAAAAAAATATAAAAGATAATATAATTCAACTGTAAAATATTTACAAAAATTGAGAAATGGGAGGAAATAAGCGTGAAAGACAAAATTAAGGTTTTGATTGCGGACGACAATAATGACTTTACGGCGACATTAAATAGTTATTTGGAAAAAGAAGAGGAAATGGAGGTTGTGTATATTGCTAAAGATGGTAATGAGGCATATAGTGCTATACTAGAGCATAGGCCGGATGTAGTGTTATTAGATGTAATAATGCCACATTTAGATGGTTTAGGTGTTTTAGAAAAATTACAGTTTTCACAATTAGAAAAGTTACCATTATGCATAATGCTATCGGCAGTAGGTCAAGACAAAATAACTCAAAAAGCAATAAATTTAGGAGCAGAGTATTATATAGTAAAGCCATTTGACATTTCTTTACTTGTACAGAGAATAAGAGAATTTAAATTTTATCAACCTGGAAGTTTTAAAGGTGGATTTGCAAGCAGAGAAATTAAGTCACAATATATTGAGCTTACACCTGATGCTAAAAAAGATGAGGAAAATTTAGAGGCATTAGTTACAAATGTAATCCATGAAGTTGGAGTGCCAGCTCACATAAAGGGATACCAATATTTAAGAGAAGCAATAATGATGGTAGTAAATGATATAGATATAATAAACCAAATAACGAAGCAATTATACCCAGAAATAGCAAGCAAGTATAGAACAACTCCTTCAAGAGTCGAACGTGCAATAAGACATGCAATAGAAGTAGCGTGGGGAAGAGGTCAAACCGATACAGTAGAAAACATCTTCGGCTACACAGTTTCAGCAGCTAAAGGAAAGCCTACTAACTCAGAGTTCATTGCGATGATAGCAGATAAATTAAGATTAGAATTAAAAACGGCATAAAATTATCAAAGAATAGAAAAAACGGTTCTAAATTTATATTTTAGAACCGTTTTTAAAAACTTTTAATCCATTGCATTTGTATAAAAGAAAATAATAAGTCAATAAAACTGGGAATTTTAGTTTATAAAATTTTTAGTAGTTTCTTTTCAAAATGAATTTAATATGTTATTATATTGTGTGAATAAAATAAAAATGTTAGGAATGAAATGTAAAGATGAGAAGAAGTATATTTGATTTAATGAATGATAAAGAAATTGATGTAAGAAGGGAATATATAAGAATACATAAATTATTTGAAGAAGATGACTTTTTTATAAAGTATGGCCACTTATCAATTTGTGAATATATCGATAAATATTTCTTTAAAAAATGGGAAAAAAGAGGAAGATATTTATCAATAAATGATATGTTTATAAGTTTAAATATAAGAGATAGGATGGATCTGAAAGAAAATACTATTGAAAACTTATT
This sequence comes from uncultured Clostridia bacterium, assembly GCA_947626235.1. Taxonomy (GTDB): domain Bacteria; phylum Bacillota; class Clostridia; order TANB77; family CAG-508; genus UMGS1663. Next base: position 12,686 of record CANQRI010000040.1, read on the forward strand.
AATATATATAGAGGCTATAATAAATCTTATTAGAGTATCAGATATTGAGGTACTAACAAAAGATGATGAAGACTATCAGTATTGTGTATGGGATGTTAAGGAATTACTTGATGAAAATATAAATGGATTATTGGAAGATTTAAATTATGAGATAAAAGAATTATCTGATGAACAATTAGTTATTGTAGAAAAGGATATCGTTTTATCTGCAGTGGCTGAAACTAACAAGAATGTAGCAAATAAAGTAATAGAATATAGGAGATTTATATTAAAAGGAAAAATAGAACAAAAAAGAGACATCTTAAATTTATTGGCAAATGAGATAGAAGGGCTAAAACCAATTTTTAAAGGTACTACATATTCAAATTATATGGATGATGTTCAATTTATGTTAAACAATTTGAATATAAGACACAATAATTTAAGTGGAAAATATAAAAAAGAATATGTTTCTAATTTATCTAAAAATAAGTTAGAAAAATTATATGATCAATTATTTGATATGATTTTAGGAGTATTTGTAATAGACAAGTATCTAAAATACAAAAATGATATAGATGAACTGAAAGAGAATATAAAATAATGTAAAAAAATAGATTATTCTCTTGATTTTTACGAACAAATGTTGTATAGTATAAAACATAGGAAATGAGAATAAGCAGATGTGGTTTCCACTTTACATATCAGAGAACAACTCTGAGAAAGTGAGGTGGGTGCGACTGTGAAGGTTGTATAATTTAGTTGGTGGAAACCCAACCTAAAAAGGCTTTAGCCAAGCCACTA
>CANQRI010000041.1 GCA_947626235.1 uncultured Clostridia bacterium
GCAGGGGCCATTGCAGCACCCATGTTGTTAGCATCTTTTATTCCCATATCTACGATTTTTCCAGGGGTAGCATGAGTAATAAATGGACCTTGTCCGCTTGCAGATAAAATTACGGCACCACTTCCTGTTACTGTCCATTGGGAAGTAGGGGGACGTTGATTTCCTAATTCTAATGGAAACCTAAATTGCTTTTCTGCACTACAAAAGTGGCTAGATGTGGCACATATTACATTTTTAGCACAACCACTTTCTATACATATTGAACCTAAACACATACTTTCAACAAAAGTAGAACATGCACCAAATACTCCGAAAAATGGAATATTTATTTCTCTTAAACCAAAACTTGAAGAAATACATTGATTTAGTAAATCACCTGCAAAACAGAAGTCTATTTCATTAGAAGCGATACCAGATTTCGTAATAACCATATTTGTAGTTTCTTTAATAATTTTACTTTCGGCTTTTTCCCAAGTTTTTTCTCCCCAAAACTCATCTTCCAAACATTGGTCAAAATATTTTGCCATAGGACCTTGAGCTTCTTTTGGACCAACTATTGAAGCAGTTTGGCTGATAGTGGGAGGGTTATCGAATTTAATTGTTTGTTTACCTAATTTATTCATAAGCTAAAATACAAATTTCTCCTTTCCAGCAAATTTTATAATTTACTAATGAGCTGATAATAGTGTAAAATCTATTATTCTAAATATTGTAAATATCCTAAATATTGTAAGTTTTATTATCCACCAACGAAAAATGTAGCGATAATTCCTATTATAACTGAAGCGGAAATACCAAATACAAGCACAGGTCCAGCCACTGTAAACATTTTACCGCCTACACCCATAACGTAGCCTTCAGACTTATACTCAATAGCAGGAGAAACAATAGAATTTGCAAAACCTGTAATAGGTATAAGAGAACCTGCTCCTGCAAACTTTCCTATTTTGTTAAATATATTAAGACCTGTTAAAAATGCAGCCAAGCCAATTAATATAATTGAAACTACTGTATTTGCAGACTGCTGCTCCATGCCTTGATATTTACAAAAATTAGCTATAATTTGCCCAATAGAACAAATAAGTCCACCAACCCAAAATGCATTAAAACAATTCTTTAAAATAGGGGAATTAGGGGATTTTTTGTCTACATATTTGCTATATTTTTCTTGTGTATCTAAAGGATTATCCATAAAAATCATTCCTTTCCTAATTTATTTATAAGAAAATTTAAGTATCCTTACAAAATAAGTTAATCTCTATTTCTATCAATAACAAAAGTTAAGTCTATATCTACAAAATATTCTGATATTTTCTTACCAGAAACAGAAGCTCTTTGGTTTAAAATCTTAACACTAGATATATAATCAATAGTTTTAGAAACTTCACCAATAGTTTGTATAATGGCATCTTTCCATGAAACAGTAGAAGATCCAGTTACAATAATATGTTTTTCCATAAATATCATTCCCTTCAAAAATAGTACTATCAATATATTTGCCTAAATTTCTAAAAATATGCAAAAAATTAAAAAAATAACTTCACTAAAAAATCAATATATGATATATTAATAAAGTAAATAGAAAATAGAGGAGAATTTAAATGAAAAAAGATAAAAAAGAAAAAAATGGACCAAATTTTATAATTAAATGTTTAGTAGTAGTGCTATTTATAGCTGTTGTTGGCATAGTAATAAATACAGCACCAAACTATGCAGATAACGAAATAAAAGGAAGAATAAATTTAATAGTTAATAATAGTAATGTAACTTTAAGCTTAAAAAAGGATATGTACGTTGATAATGATACTGTATATATGTCTGAAAAAGATATTGAAAATTTCTTTGATGGAGACATCCTTTATGATGAAAAATATAATCAAATAATAACAGGTTCTGATATGAAAATAGCAACTCTTCCATTAGATGAAAGAGAAATAACGGTAAATGGTTCAAATGTAAAGCTTTTTGGTATGGCAACTAAAAAGGACGATGAAATATACTTACCTTTTTCAGAACTAGGAAACATATATAATGTAGAAGTAAGCTATATAAAGGGCAACAATGTTGTAGTAGTAGATTCACTAGATAGGGAAAAGAAAATGGCCAATATATCAAAAGACTGCGATATAAAATATTTACCAACTGTAATTTCAAGAAGTTTGGAAAAAGAAACAAAAGGAAATAGTGTTGTAATAGTTCCTACTGAAGAAGATTTAAAAGGTTGGACAAAAGTTAGAACTCTAAATGGAACAATAGGTTATACTAAAGAAATTGCAAATGAATTTACTGTAAGAGAAAATATGAAATATGAAAAGCAAGTAGAAGGAAAAGTAAGTTTAGCATGGGATTATTATAGCGAATATGCAAAAATTGTAGCAAGAACAGACAAAATAAATGGAATAAATGTTATATCTCCAACAGTTGCTTCATTAAAAGAAGCAGGAAAAGGAGATATACTTATAAACAAGCCAGAGCAGGGATATTTAGATTGGGCACATAGAAATAACTATAAAGTTTGGGCATTAATTTCAAATGCAGGTTTAATAGATACGACATCAGAAGTTTTAAATGATTATGCTTTAAGAGAAAACTTAATAAATAATATTGTTAATATGGCATCAAATTGCAATTTTGATGGAATAAACATAGATTTTGAGTATATGTATGAAAAGGATAAAGACGTATTTTCAAGGTTTATTATAGAGCTTGCACCAAGGCTTAGAGAATATGGAAAAGTTTTATCTGTAGATGTTACAGCACCAGATGGTTCAGAAAATTGGTCTGGCTGTTATGATAGGCATACTATAGGAAGAGCAGCAGATTATATTGTATTTATGGCTTACGATCAGTATGGCACATCAAGTAACAGTGCTGGTACAACAGGAGGTTGTGACTGGGTAGAAACAAATATTAAAAAATTTGTAGGAACACAAGAAGAAATTGAACCTGAAAAAGTTATTTTAGCAATGCCTTTATATACAAGGTTATGGAGAAGCAATTCAGATGGAACGTATTCTAGTGAAGTAGTTTTATTAAAAAATGTTGAAAGTAAAATACCAAGTGGAGTAGAAAAAAAATGGAATAATGCATTAAAACAAAACTATGTAGAGTTCACTCAAAATGGTAGAATTTGCAAGATGTGGCTTGAAGATGAGGCTTCTATAAGGGCAAGGTTTGAATTAATGCATAAGTACGATTTAGCAGGAGCAGCATATTGGAGAGAAGGTTATGAATACAGTAGATATTGGGATTTAGTAGCAACATTAATAAATAATTAAATAAATACATAAATAAATCACCTTTTACATACTATGTAAAGGGTGATTTTATGATTATATACCTAAAAGAACTTGAAAAATTGAAATTTATAGAAAAATTAAAAATGAAATTAAATAGATTAATTATTAGGAATATTGATGAAAATAGAAAAATTATAATATTTCCTATAGATGAGAAAAATGAAGATAAAATGTTAAAAGTATTAAACAGTAAAATAGATTCAAATTGCAAAATAGTAATATCAAAAAAATTAAAAAAGTTAGAAGGTAAAATACAAGGTAAAATAATAAAAGGAAAATTAGTGCAAAAAGCTTTATTAGACAAAATTTTACAATTAGCTGTAGGAAACTTAAAAGTGCAAGATATACATATTGTATCTCAAAAATATAGTTTAGATGTAGTAAAAATTATAGATTATTTTATAGAAAAAGTAAAAACAGTAAACATAGTAACAAATGAAATTGCAAAATATAAAAAGTTAGAGGAAACGTATGCAGACAAGGGAATACTAATAACAGTAACCAATAATAGAAAAAAGAGTTTAAAAAGAGCAAATGTTGTAATAAATTTTGATATGAATAATGAGGAGTTAAATAATTATAATGTTAACAGAAATGCAATAATTATTAATTTAGCAGATACTACAATAGATAAAATAACAGGTTTTGAAGGCATAATTATAAATAATGTAGAAATAGAATTAAGCGAAGAAATTAGAAAAATTTTTACAGAAAATAATTTATATGAATATTTTGATAACTCAGCATTATATGAATCAATAAATAATTGTATAGATATTAATAGCAAAGATATTAGACTAAAAGAAATAGTGGGGAATAATGGAGTTATTACTTATGATGAAATAAATAGGTGTAAAAAGTTGAAAAGCAAATAAAAGTATGATAGAATGTTGGAAAAAAGTGGAAGAATAGTATGAAAATGATTAATGTTTATAACTATATGTACTTTTCTTACAAAATTAAGAAAGGAAAGGGTATTTAATATGAAAAAACAAAAAGAAGAAGTAAAGGGGAATATTGAACTAGAGGATTATTCTAAAGTAATAGAAAAGTACAAGTTGGAAATAAAAGCAAAGCCAAATGATGTGAATAAAAGAAATATGTTAGCATTTGCGTATTATAAACAAGGTATGGTGGACGAAGCGGAACAAGAATTATTAGACTTAATAGTACAAAGTAATAATGCAATGGCATATAGGCAATTAATACATATTGAAAAGTCAAAAGGTGATTATGAAAGTGCAAACTTTTGGGCTAATGAAGCAATAAAAGCACATCCAGATAGTGTACCATTAAGAGAGCAAATAATGCAGTTAGAAAAATTAAAAAAAGATGATTTACAAAGGTAATTAAGTTGAGTAAAGGGGACGGTTCTAAAATTCCGGAAATTTTAGAACCGTCCTCTTTTTCTTCATTTTTTTACAGCAAAGAAAAACCAGGAGAAATTCTCCCCCCGGTTTTTCAACATTCGATTACATTTTACTCACTGCATGATAAAAATCAGTGAGTATGAAAGGATCCGATTTTTCATTTTTTTCTGCGTCCAGAAGTCTCTGATGAATTTTTTCAAACTCTGGAGGGAACACATATTTATCCCAATTAACAATTTCGTATGGTGCCTTTCCTGCGACTGCTATGCAGGCAATATACATGAATGTTAACGGAATTTCAGCTGAATCAAATGATCCATGAAACTCAATAGTATTAGCAGCAATTTTGAATCCTGTCAGACCAAGCTTTTCCTCTTCACAGAGCCAATGCTTAATAACTTCTTCATCAAGGACTAACTTGCTACCATTCTCAAGCCAGGAATCTAAAAATTTTTCATCCTCCCGCAGAATGTCGAAAGAAATTTTATTGGGTGCATCCTTTAGTTTCTTTTTTAAATCTTGTAATTTTGAGCTAGCAGCCCAATACATCCACTTTGTACCATCAAAATCGTATACTTCCATTGTATCCTCCTTGTTTGCCTATTATAAAATGCTACACATATATTATACCACATTTTTTATATTATGTCTACTCTATGTACTCTTCTATAATATTCTACCAGGATTTCATTAGGTAGTTTTTCTTGCCTTTATATGTAGGGACGGTTCTAAAATTCCGGAATTTTAGAACCGTCCCCTTTATAAAAAGACAGGAACATACTTCCTGTCTTTATATGTATAAAGGCAAAAAATACATTCCTGTACTAATATATTATAGAATTCAATAAAAATAACTATTTGTTAGACATTTGTTTTTCAGCAGTTTCTATTAATTTTCTAACCATGTTTCCACCAATTCTTCCAGCATCTCTTGAAGATAAATTTCCATTATATCCGTCTTTTAAAGTTACACCAACTTCTGAAGCTACTTCATATTTGAATTTATTTAAAGCTTCTCTTGCTTCTGGAACTACTTTAGAATTTGAATTTGTCATTGTTTTCACCTCCTAGAATGTGAATGTTACTAATGAAAAAACTAACTTATGTTTTTTCATTATATATGTTGCACAAATAAAATATAAATACACTGGAAATTTTATGTAAATGATAGAAAAAAATAGTAAAATGTGATATAATATATAGAGTAACTTCTTTATAAAATAAAAATTAAGGAGAATAGATATGACACGTTTAAACGAAACGAGGAAAAGAGAATTAAGATTTTACAGTCAATTTTTTAAGTATGCTGCAACCACGTATAATGCCAAAATTTATAAAGTACAAGGAAACAAGGATCGTTATATCATCAATTTGCCGCCTAATAGTGGCATATCTAAAGACGAATTTATTCAAATGGCAAAAGAATATGCTCAAAGGACAGCATAATTTTTAGCGATTAACCCACTAATTAGTGGGTTTTTTGCTTATATAATTAACTTAAAGTTGAAAAATAGTTAGTATAAATAATTACATGTAAATCATTACCTAAAATATATTGTATAAAAATTTTTCAAGTGGTATAATCTAAATGTAAAATAAAATCAAAGGAGAAGAAAATGTATAAATTAGTAGCAATAGATTTAGATGGAACACTTCTTAATTCTTATGGAGAAGTATCAGAAGAAAATAAAAAAGCAATAAAAGTAGCAAGCCAAAAAAACGTAAATTTAGTACTTGCGTCAGGAAGACCAATAATGTCTGTAAAAAATTTATCAAATGAGCTTGGTACAAGTAATTATATAATATGCGGAAATGGTGCTATTACTTATGATATTCAAAAAGAAGAAATCATATACAATAAATTTTTAGAAAAAAATAAAGTCTTACAAATAATAAAAATCTGTGAAGAAAATAGCATATATTATAATGTTTATACAGAAGATACTATACTTACAAAATCTTTAAATTTTAATACATTGTTTTACAATCAAGAAAATGCAAATAAACCAGATGATAAAAGAACTAATATTAGTATTGTTCAAGATATATATAAATATGTAGAAGAAAACGAAAAAAATTATTTAAAAATAACAGTATGTGATAATGATAAAATAATTTTTGATAGTATAATAAAAAAATTAAGGAATATAAAAAATGTTGATGTTTTAGATGTAGCCCATATGTCAAGAAAAATGATAAAAGATGGAACAGATGATGTAGAAATAAATTATTATTATACAGAAATAACAAACGTTAATGTTGATAAGTGGGGAGCACTAGAAAACTTAAGTCAAAAGCTTGGAATACAAAGAGAAGAAATAATAGCAATAGGAGATAATGTAAATGATAAAGAAATGGTGCAAAATGCAGGCTTAGGCATAATAATGGGAAATGGCGCACCATATATAAAAGAAATAGCAGATGTTGTGGTTTCAGATAATGATAATAATGGAGTTGCAGAAGCTTTAAATAAGTATATAAATTAATCTATATATGGAAAATTATAAAAGAATAAATAATATAAAAATGCACATACTTTAAATAAAGAGGTGCATTTTTTATGGATAAGAATACGTATAGTGATAACAAAATAGTTAGAAGTAATATAAAAGAAAAAGAAGATGCCACAAAATATGGCGAGTTTGTATCCTCTTACTTTGCGTGGCTTACATTAGATAAACAAAAGGAAAACGCTGAAAACATGGCAGAAATGACAAAGAAAAATAGCTACTGATAAAGGGGACGGTTCTAAAATTCCGGAATTTTAGAACCGTCCCCTTTATCAGGAGAGAGGAAACGAAAGAAATTTAAAGAAAAACAATAAAAACAAAAGAAAATATAATAAAAATTATCATAAATTAAGAATAATTAATATATTTCTTTAATTATGATAAAAAATGAGTATTGAGAAATTTAGTGAACATAGTATAATTATTTATAGGTCAAAGAAAGTCAAAGTCAAAAACACATAAATTAGTGAGCAAAAGTAGGAATAGATATGTAATACTATAAACGTAAAAATAAAAGAGGTGATGATATGAGAATTTCAGACATGATAGAAGATTTTATAAAGCAATTATTTACAGAAGATGAGGAGTATATAGAAATACAAAGAAACGATTTAGCAGAGCAATTTAATTGTGTGCCATCTCAAATAAACTATGTAATATCAACAAGGTTTAAACCATCTCAAGGGTATTATGTAGAAAGCAAAAGAGGTGGCGGAGGCTGTATAAGAATAAAAAAGGTAAATATTACAAAAAGTAATTACTTAATGCATATAATTACGAGTATAGAAGATACTATAACAAATCAAGAAGTAGATATATTTATTAGTAATTTTCTATCTTATGGAATTATAAGCGAATTAGAGGCAAAATTATTAAAGGTAGCAACAAGTGACAATATATTAGCAATATCTCAACCAGAAAGAGATAAATTAAGGGCAAGAATATTTAAAAATATGTTATTAAATTTAGTTTAAAGGAGTGATTTTTATGTTGTGTCAAAATTGTGGAGAAAATGAAGCAAATGTAAAATATACCCAAATAATAAATGGAGTAAAAAAACAAATGACATTATGTGATAAGTGTGCAAAAGAATTAGGATTAGATGACATTAATTTTAGTATGCCAATAAACTTTTCAAACTTTTTAGATGATATGTTTGAAATGAATGAATTTATGCCAAATTTGTTAGGAGATACAAATACATTAACTTGTAATAAATGCGGAATGACCTATGATGATTTCTTAAAAGAAGGAAAGTTTGGATGTGATGAATGTTATGATACATTTTCTAATAGAATAGATAATCTTTTAAAGAGTATTCAAGGTACTAATAGACATGTTGGAAGAAATGCAAAGTTTATTGAAGGTAAAAGTTCTGAAAAAAATATTACACAAGAAAATGAAGCAGATTTAAAGGATAAAGAACCAGAAAAAGAAGAGAATAAATTAGAACAATTAAAAGAAAGATTAAAACAAGAAATAAAAGAAGAAAGATATGAAGATGCAGCAAAAACTAGAGATGAAATAAAAAAATTAGAAGGTAAATAATTATTTAAAATAAACAATAGGAATATAAGTCAATAGATCATAAAAGAAAAGTTTGATTGGGGGAAGAAAAATGTCAAATTGGTATTTGGAAAATGGAAAAGAATCAGATGTAGTAATAAGTACAAGAATAAGACTTGCAAGAAACATTGCAGGATTACCTTTTAAAGTAAGACAAAATGAAAAGTCAACAAAAGAATTGCTAGAAAAAATTAAATATGTAACTCCAAGTATAGGCTACGGGCTAAAATTTTTATATGTAAAAGATATGGATGATATAACAAAATTAAGTTTAGTAGAAAAACATATAATAAGTCCAGAAATAGCATTAAATAAAGATGATTCAGCAATATTAATAAATGATGAAGAAAATATTTGTATAATGATAAATGAAGAAGATCATCTTCGTATTCAAGTATTTAGTTCAGGTTTAGAGTTAAAAGAAACAATGAATTTAGCAATAGAAATAGACAAAAAATTAGATGAATTATTACATTATGCATATAACAAAAATTATGGTTATTTAACTGCATGTCCTACTAATGTAGGAACAGGCTTAAGAGCATCTGTAATGGTAAATTTACCAGCTTTGCAAATGACAGGAAATTTATCTAAAATACTTCATATAGTAAATAGTTTTGGAATGACTATAAGAGGAATATATGGAGAAGAAAGTGATAGCAAAGGTGCAATATATCAAATTTCAAATAATAAAACTTTAGGAACAACTGAAAAAGAAATTATTGCAAATTTAGAGAATATAACTAAAAAAGTAATGGAACAAGAAAGATTAGCAAGAAAGTATTTAGGAAAAAATCAGTTAGAACTTGAAGATAGAGTATATAGAGCTTATGGAATTTTAACAAATGCAAAGAAAATAACTTCAGATGAATGTATAAGTTTGCTTTCAGAGGTAAAGTTAGGAACAGACTTAGGCATTATAAAGGAACTTGATGATGGAAAAGTAAAAAAACTAGAACTATATACAAAACCTGCAAATTTACAGAAATATGTTGGAGAAGTTTTAAACGGTTATAATAGAGATATAAAAAGAGGAGAGGTAATAAAGCAGATTGTAAAAAATGATAAATAGAAAAGTTTGTAAAAGGAGAAAAGACTAATTGTAAAATAAAATAGCAAGCATTTCCGATTTCGAAAATGCTTGCCATAAATCACTTTTTGGAAGATTTAATTTGTTCAGCAATCATAAAGCAACCCATCAAAATTGAATAACAAATTGCAAATGATGTATCAAAGTGGCAAAAAATATAACCTACTATTACTGCTGCTAAAAGTTGAAAAAATAGATACATATTGTCCTCCTTAAAATGAAACTCAAAATATTTGAGTTAAATTAAAAACAATTAGTTACAAGGAATATTATAACATAATTAACATAAAAAAGCAATAATATTATTTTATCATTAAAAAAATAGAAAATAATTAGAAAGGAGTAAATTAAATTGATGTATAAATTTACAAAAAGAGCTGAAAAAGCAATTCAATTAGCAAACGATATTGCAATAGAATTAGGACACAATTATATAGGAACAGAGCATATTTTATATGGACTTTCTAAAGAAGGTGTTGGAGTTGCAAGCAAGGTATTGGAAAGTCAAAATGTAACTCCTGAAGCAATATTAGGCGAAATAGAAGCTTTAATAGGCAGAAATGAAGAAAATAGAGGTGAAGTTGAAACTGTAGGTTTTACACCTAGAACAAAAAGAATTATAGAAAATGCATTTAGAGAGGCTAAAAAATTAGGTTCAGACTACATTGGAACAGAACATCTATTAATAGGAATAATGCGAGAGGGAGATAGTGTAGCAGTTAGAATTATGCTTAATTTAAATGTAGACCCACAAAAGCTTTACAATGAAATTGTAAAGGTAATAAATGATGAAGAAACAATATCTAATATAGACAAAAATCAAAATTCTTCAAGTGGTAAAGGAAGCTATAATCAAACTCAAACTCTAAATCAATTTAGTACAGATTTAAGTAAGCAAGCAAGAGAAGGAAAAATAGACCCTGTAATTGGTAGAAAAAATGAAATTGAAAGAGTAATTCAAATATTATCAAGAAGAATGAAAAATAATCCTTGCCTAATTGGTGAACCAGGTGTTGGAAAAACAGCCATAGTTGAAGGTTTAGCACAAAAAATAGTACAAGAAGATGTACCAGAGGTTTTAAAAAATAAAAGAATAGTAAGTATTGATATTTCAAGTATGGTGGCAGGTGCTAAATATAGAGGAGACTTTGAAGAAAGAATAAAGAAGTGCTTAAATGAAGTAAAAAAGGCAGGAGATGTTATATTATTTATTGATGAAATTCATACAATAGTAGGAGCAGGTTCAGCAGAAGGAGCAGTAGATGCAGCAAATATTTTAAAACCACTTCTTGCAAGGGGTGATGTTCAGGTAATTGGTGCAACAACATTAAATGAATATAGAAAGTATATTGAGAAAGATAGTGCATTAGAAAGAAGATTTAGCCCGGTTACAGTTACAGAGCCTTCAAGTGAAGATACTGTAAAAATATTGGAAGGAATTATTGATAAATATGAAGCACATCATAATGTAAAAATTACAAAAGAGGCAATAAAGTCAGCTGTAGAACTTTCTGTTAGATATATAAATGATAGATTTTTACCAGATAAGGCTATAGATTTAATTGACGAGGCAGCTTCAAAGGTAAGAATGAAAGCATATACACAGCCAGACAACTTAAAAAAATTAGAAGAGGAAATAGTAAAAATATCACAGGAAAAAGAAGATGCAATACGTACACAAGATTTTGAAAAAGCAGCAACATTAAGAGATAAACAACATGAACAAGAACAGAAATTAGAGAAGGAAAAAGAAAAATGGAAGAATAAAAACAGCAAAGAATTAATTACTCTTACAGAAGAAGATATTGCAGATGTAATTGCAAGTTGGACAAGAATACCAGTTAAGAAAATAACTCAAGATGAAAACGAAAAGCTAATAAATTTAGAGAAAAATTTACATGAAAGAGTTATAGGTCAAAATGAAGCGGTAGAAGCGGTTGCAAAAGCAATTCGTCGTGGTAGAGTAGGTCTAAAAGATCCAAATAGACCAATAGGTTCATTCTTATTTTTAGGACCAACAGGTGTTGGAAAAACAGAGCTTTCAAAAGCTTTAGCAGAAGCATTATTTGGAAATGAGTCAGCAATGATAAGAATAGATATGTCAGAATACATGGAAGGACATTCTATATCTAAATTAATTGGCTCACCTCCTGGATATGTAGGCTACGATGAAGGAGGACAATTAACAGAAAAAATAAGAAGACAACCATATTCTGTAATTCTATTTGATGAAATTGAAAAAGCTCACCCAGATGTAATGAATATGTTGCTTCAAATATTAGATGATGGACGTTTAACAGATAGTAATGGCAGAACGGTTAACTTTAAAAATACAGTAATTATAATGACATCAAATGTTGGAGCAAGATTAATTACAGATAAGAAAGCTTTAGGATTTAGCGTAAATAATGGGGAAGATAATGCTAAAAAAGAATATGAAGATACTAAAAAAGATGTTTTAGCAGAATTGAAAAAGCAATTCAAACCAGAATTTATAAATCGTATAGATGAAATAATAGTATTCCATAAGTTGCAGAATGATGAAATAAGACAAATTATAGATATAATGTTAAAACAAGTAGCAAAAAGGTTAGAAGAACAAGGTTATAAAATAAAAGTAGATGAAGCAGTTAAAGATAAAATTTTGGAAACTGGCTTTGATGCAAATTATGGCGCACGACCTTTAAGAAGAGCAATTCAAACAAGCGTAGAAGATAAAATAGCAGAAGCTATTTTGGAAAATAAAATTAAAAAGAATAAAGAAATAAATATTAAGCTAGATGAAAATAAACAAATAATTGTAAGCTAGAACTTAAAAAAATATAAAAGACCCTATGCAAATTGCATAGGGTCTTTTAAGATAAAACTAATAACACTTTTTAGGCTTGATATACCTAATTAATACTATTCTTGTTAGTATTCCTCTCAATGAGAAGCATCTTCGCCAGAGTCACTCTTATCAGAATCGGTCTCATCAGAGTTGTCCTTATCAGAGCCACCCTCATCAAAATTACTCTCATCAGAGTCCGATTCATCTTCAGAATCTGTGACTTCGCTAGATTCAACATCTATAACATCATCCTGGCCAGAAGCTTTAATCTTCTTGGTTACAAGAACAGCACCTGCACTTGCAAAAGCTACAGGAATAAGCTTCTTCATAATAGCAAGAATCTGACGCATAAATGCTTTGATGCCGTCGGAATCTTCAGCTACATCTTCATCCTCGTTATCTTCTACAGAGAAGATATCACTAACAGAAAGATCTTCAGTGTTCTCATCAGAATTACGCTTCACAAGAACTTTCTTGCCATAGATGAATGCACCGATTGCTAAAATGAGGCCCAGGAAAACAAACTTCATAGCTTTCTGTTTACCTTCTTCGGTATTCAGGTCGATGTGAAGCTTGTCCGCTACGAACAGTTTCAACATATCCCAGTAGACAGAAACGCTAGCGCCAAATCTTCCGGTAAAAGAGGTTACCTTTTCCTGTACATTCTTAAACCATGCG